>JALWEG010000057.1 GCA_027014155.1 Aquificaceae bacterium | reverse complement strand
CGCTTATAGAGGATATGAACCACTTCGTTGAGAAGGTCTATCTACCCGACTTGGTAGCCCTCGGTCAGTTTTACAGGGATTGGTTTTTCAAAGGAGAGGGCCTTGGGAACTTCCTCGTCTTAGGGGAACCCGAAAGAGATTCTTACAAAGAGGATAGGTGGTTCATACCGCCTACTTTCATAGAGGAAAGAAACGTCGCGGAACCTCAAGAGGTTGATTACGGGGAGGTTAAGGAGTACATAACCCACAGCTGGTATAGATATTCAGAGGGGGACGATAAACCCCTTCACCCTTGGGAAGGGGAGACGAAGCTCAATTACACGGGGCCGGAACCTCCTTACGAGCATCTGAATGTTGAAGGAAAGTACTCGTGGCTCAAGGCTCCGAGATACAAAGGGCTCCCGGTGGAGGTTGGACCCCTCTCAAGGGTCCTCGCAATGTATGCAAGAGACCTTTACGGGGTAAAGGAAGAGGTAGGTACCGTTCTTAATGGTCTTGACCTCCCCCTTGAGGCACTCTTTTCCACCCTCGGGAGGACTCTCGCAAGGGGACTTGAGACAAAGGTGTACGCCCGCGCGATGAAGTCTTGGTATGCGAAGCTTATAGATAACGTTAAAAGAGGAAACTACCACGTCTTCAATTCCGAGAAGTGGGAACCTTCCACTTGGGATAGGGAGACAAAGGGCTTAGGTCTAATGGAAGCACCGAGAGGCTCTCTCTCCCACTGGGTTCACATCAAAGAAGGAAAGATAGAGAACTACCAGGCGGTCGTTCCTACCACCTGGAACGCCTCTCCCAGAGATGCCAAAGGACAACCTTCGGCGTACGAAGCTTCCCTCGTCGGACACGAACTCAAGAACCCCAAAGAACCCCTTGAGATACTGAGAACGATACACTCCTTTGACCCTTGCCTCGCCTGTGCGGTTCACCTCCTCGGTGAGGAGGATTTGGAAGTTAGGGTAATTTAGTAGGCCTCCTCCTCAACCCTTATTAGAACCGGCTCTCCCACCACCACGGGTGTGTCTTTGATTTCCTTAAGCGCCTTCTGCACGTCAAGCTCGTAGGCCTTGTGGGTGAGTATCACCAGGGGAACCACCGGTTCGTTCTCCCTGCCCGCGAGTCTGCAAACCATCTCCTTCTGCAAAACGGAGGCGATGCTTATGTTGTTATCGGCAAGGATTCTTGATATGGTGGCGAGAACTCCCGGCTTATCGGGAACGTCAAATCTAAGGTAATACCTGCTGTAGAAGTTATCCTTCAGAGTTATCTCTTCGCTTTCCCAGTCCACGGGCATGGGTTCAGGATTCTTGCCTCCGGCAACTATCCCCCTCGCTATATCAATTATGTCCGACACGACGGCGGAGGCCGTAGGTAGAGAACCCGCTCCCTTTCCGTAATACATGGTCTTTCCTACGAAGTCCCCCTCTATCATCACGGCGTTGTAAACGGAGGATACCTTGGCCAAAGGTTCCTCTGTATGTAAGAAGGTGGGGTGAACTCTTACCTCCACCTCTCCGTCCAACCTCTTGGCTATGGCTAAGAGCTTTAGGGTGTAGCCCAGCTCTCTGCCCAGCTCCACGTCTAAGGAGTCTATACCCCTTATGCCCTCCACGTGGACCTTACCGAACTCAAAGTATCTACCGAAGGCTATGGAGGCCAAGATATTAATCTTGTGGGCGGCGTCCCAGCCGTCTATATCAAGACTCGGGTCTGCCTCCGCATATCCCTTTTCAGAGGCCTCTCTGAGAGCCTGTTCAAAGTCCAGACCCTCCTCAAACATCCTGGTAAGTATGTAATTGGTGGTTCCGTTGAGTATCCCGTAGATGTTCTTAATTCTGTTTCCTATAAGCCCCTCTCTGAGCGCCTTTATAACGGGTATACCGCCCCCAACGGAGGCTTCAAAACCTATTCTAAGTCCTTTTTCTCTGGCCTTCAGAAATATCTCTTCACCCTCTTCGGCAAGAAGGTGCTTGTTGGCGGTGACCACGTACTTGCCTTTATCCAAGGCTTCAAGAATAACGCTTTTGGCAAAACCCGTTCCCCCTACGAGTTCCACAACTATCTCGGAGTCCTCTATAACCTCCCTGTAGTCGGTGGTTCGCAAGGCGTGGGGAACTTCAAACTCCCTTTTCCTCTCCCAGTCCAGGTCCGCGACCTTAGACACCTCTATCGGGAAACCTATCCTCTTTTCAATAATATCTTTGTTCTCCAAAAGCAGCTTTACCGTTCCCGTTCCTACCGTTCCGCAACCGATTACGCCTACTCTGACTTTCACGAGATACTATTCTACTCCCATTCTGAATAGGAAAAAGAGGTTTAAATTTCAATGAATTGATGTTCAATTTAAGCGTTGAATTAACTCCCTCCATGTTATAAACTCCTCTTGGAAAGATTAGCGAGTTATGAGGTAGTATCAATGCAAAGGATAGCTCAGCTGGCCATAAACGAAGAGGGTTTCGTATTTGACCCGGTTCAAGGCGAGAGCTTCACCGTCAACCAAACGGGACTCTTGATAATAAAGGCCCTGAAGGAGGGCAAGTCCCAAGAGGAGATAATTAGGGAGCTCGTTAACAGGTTTGAGGTGGACGAAGACAAGGCGAGGATAGACCTGGTGGACTTTATAGAGAAGCTCAGGAGCTTGAACCTTCTATGAGGAGAGATATGGAGCTATTCATAGGTGTATCCGGGATAAATGCCTTTGATAACCCTGGCCCCGGCGTAGGCGTGGCCAAAAGCTTGAAGGAGGACAAAGAGCTTAAGGCCAAGATAGTAGGCTTGGCTTACGACGCAATGGAACCGGGAGCCTATATGGATTGGGTAGTAGATAAAGCCTTTATCCTCCCTTACCCGTCAAGCGGATACGAAGCCTTCATAAACAGGCTTTACTACGTAAAGGAAACTTTCGGCCTTGACTTCGTGTTCCCCAACTTGGACGCGGAGCTTCCCTTGCTCATCAAGTATCAGGAAGAGCTCGGCAGAGCGGGCATAAAAACCTTTCTCCCTACGGCGGAGCAGTTTAAACTCAGGGGCAAGGACAGACTTGAGGAGGTGGCTGCAAAGATAGGCTTTGATAGTCCCAGGTCTCTGGTAATCACCTCCTACGACGAGCTTTATAAGGCGGTGGAGAAGCTGGGGCTTCCCCTGATGGTTAAGGGCGTGTTTTATAAAGCTTATAAGGCCAACACGCTACCGGAGGCAGTGTCCCACTACAACAAGATAGTGGCCGAGTGGGGCTATCCCGTCATACTCCAACAGGTGGTTTACGGCGATGAGATGAACGTGGTAGGCGCCGGAGACGGAGAGGGGAACAGCCTGGGGGTCGTGGGTATAAAGAAGCTCTGGATTACCGAGCTTGGCAAGATATGGACTGGCGTTACGGTCAAAAACGAGAAAATGCTACAGGGCGCGGAGAAGTTCATAAGCGAGCTGGGATGGAAGGGACCCTTTGAGCTGGAGTGCATAGTTGATACGAAGGAGAACAAGGTCTATCTGATAGAGATAAATCCACGCTTTCCCGCGTGGTCTTACTTCTCCACCGGTGTGGGAGTGAACATAGCCGCAAACATAGTTAGAAAGGCCTTCGGTATGCCTATCAGGGAGTTTAAGGATTACGAGGCGGGTAAGCTTTACGTGAGGTTTACCGACGACCTCATAACGGATATGGAAAGGTTCCAGAAACTTCTTGTGAGAGGTGAGAGCTGATGAGATTGAAGTATGAGAAGCCTGTAATAACTAAGGTAGAAACGGGATTTATGAACAAGTTTGGCAGCTCGCCCCTGTATGCGAGAAAAATCAGAAAAGACATTGACGGCGTATCGGTAGAGGAGCTGGTGGAAAGGTTTGGCTCTCCCCTGTTTGTGATTTCCGAAAGGAAACTGAGAGAAAACTATAAAAGGCTTATGCAGGCCTTCAGTTCCAGATACCCAAACGTTCAATTGGGTTGGTCTTACAAGACCAACTACCTTCAAGCCGTGTGCGCCGTCCTTCATCAAGAAGGAGCCTTGGCCGAGGTGGTGTCCAAGTTTGAGTACGAAAAGGCTCGCAAGCTGGGAATGGAGGGACATCAAATAATCTTCAACGGACCTTACAAGCCCTACGAAGCTCTCAAGCTGGCCGCCGAAGAGGGTGCGGTGATAAACGCCGACCACTTTGATGAGATATTTGAGCTTGAAAGGGTAGCCCAAGAGCTGGGCAGGCAGATAAAGATAGGTATAAGGCTCAACATGGATACGGGAATATACCCCCAGTGGAGCAGGTTCGGTTTCAACTTAGAGAGCGGACAAGCGATGGACGCCGTTAAAAGAATCGCAAGCGGGGATAAGCTGTCTTTAAACGGACTCCACTGCCACATAGGTACCTTCATACTTGAGCCCGAAGCCTACGCGAGGGAAGTCAAGAAGATGGTAGAGTTCGCATACGAGGTTGAGGACAAGTTCGGATACAGCATAGAGTACATAGACATAGGTGGAGGCTTTCCCTCAAGGATTAAGCTCAAAGGAACGTACCTCTCCCCCGACGTTCTCATACCTTCCGTAGAAGAGTACGCAGAGAAGATAACCCAAGCTCTGTACGAGAGCCTGCGTCCCGGCGACTTTCCAAAGCTCATACTGGAGACGGGCAGGGCGATAATAGACGAGGCGGAATACCTCATCACCTCTATAGTCGCTTCCAAAAGGCTTCCGGACGGGCGCAAGGCCTACGTGGCCGATGCGGGTGTTAACCTCCTCTTTACCGCCTTCTGGTATAAGTTCAACGTAGAGCTTGCCCAAGAGGCCTCCGGAGCGAACGAGCCGGCGGTCATATACGGACCCCTATGTATGAACATAGACGTGATAGATGAGGGTTCTATGCTGCCACCTTTAGAGAAGGGTTCCAGGCTGGTATTCTCCCCGGTAGGTGCCTACAACAATACCCAGTGGATGCAGTTCATAGAGTACAGACCCAACGTTGTCATGGTGATGGAGGACGGCTCCGTGGAGGTGATAAGAGAAAAGGAAGACCTGAGCGATATAGAAAGAAGGGAACGTCTGCCGGAAAAACTGAAGCTCAAGTAATCCATGATTGGAGTGAAACCCCACCTTAAGGCAGTTTTAAACAGCTACGCTGAGGTGCTCTTCATACAGCGGAGTCCGATTATAGGCTTTTTAATTATGCTCCTTAGCTTCCTCAACCCTTCGGTGGGCGTAGGAGGACTCGTATCCGTTCTGTCCGCATACCTGTTCGCAAGGTTCATAGGCATGGGGAGAGCTTTCTTAGAAAGTGGCTTTTACACCTACAACGCTTTGCTCGTAGGACTTTCGGTGGGGTACCTGTTTAAGATAACTCCCCTGACCTTAGGCTTCACCGCCATAGCCGGAGTGCTCACCTTAATATTCTCGGTAATGCTGTACAGCGTTTTCTCTTACTACTTCAGACTCCCTATCCTGAGCGTTCCCTTTGTGGTGATAAGCTCCATGCTCTACCTCTCGGCTTCCGGATACTCCAACCTCTTTGTGGGCAACCTCTATCCTCACTTCAATCTCCAGGAATTGGAACTCTATACCCCCCTGTGGCTAAGCGGATACCTGAAGTCCTTGGGAGCTATACTCTTTTCCCCCAACGTGCTGGCGGGACTGCTCTTCGCGGTCTTTATCTTCGTCTTCTCCCGAATAATGTTCTTCCTGGCCACCGCCGGCTACTACTTGGGCACGACATTGAAGGCTCTGCTCGTGGGTTCCCTTGACAAGGCTTTCATGGATATAAACAACTTCAACTTCATACTGGTGGCTATGGCCGTGGGTGGAGTATTCTTGATTCCCTCCTTAAAGTCCTACGTTATGGCGGCCGTTGCGGTGGTGGTATCCACCTTAGTTCTGTCCTCCGTAAAGAGCTTCTGGGCCGCCTACGGTATTCCGGCCTTTACCCTGCCCTTTAACTTTACCTCTTTGACCCTCCTGTACGTGCTGGGGCTGGTTAACTTCCCCATGGTGGCCAGGTACATACGCAGAACACCGGAGGGAACCCTTGATTACTATCTGACCTACACCAGAAGGTTTAGGGGAACCGAGAGGGGAATCCATCTGCCCTTTTCCGGCGAGTGGACGGTTTGGCAGGGCTTTGAGGGCAAATGGACTCACAAAGGTGCTTGGAAATACGCCTACGACTTCATAATAACCGATGCGGAGGGCAAAAGCTACTCGGGTACAGGGGATAAGCTCGGCGATTACTACGCCTTCAGAAAGCCGGTTCTCTCACCCGTCAGAGGCAGGGTGGTAAAGGTGGTCTCCGACCTGCCCGACAATCCGGTGGGGAAGGTGGACAAGGAGAACAGCTGGGGCAATCTCGTGGTCATATACGATGAGAGGGGCTTTTACGTAGAGCTCTCCCACTTCGCTCAAAACTCGGTGAAGGTTAAGGAGGGAGACTGGGTAGAGGTGGGAAGCTTTTTGGGTCTGTGCGGAAACTCCGGATACTCCCCCCAGCCCCACATACACGTTCAGGTTCAGACTACATACGAACCCAACAGCCCTACACTGCCCTTTAGCTTCGTGGATTACGTATGCGACGGAAAGTTCTTCTCCAACTTTTTACCGAAGGAGGGAGAGAAGGTTCAGCCCGTTCACACCAGCAAGCATCTGAGCAACAGGCTTGCCTTCGCTATAGGGAACGAGTTCTTCTACAAGGTTTATAAAAAGGACAAGGAGGTAGGGGATTTCACCGTGAGGGTCAACATGGACGTTGACGGAACCTTCTTTTTTGAGACTGATAGGGGCAGGCTTTACTTTGGCAGGTATGAGGGTACTTTTTACTTCTACAGACTGGAAGGGAACGACCCCCTACTGAGGCTCTTCTTCCTGGCGGCTCCGAGGATGCCCCTTACAGAGAGGGAGGTGGTGTGGCAAGATTATCTGCCCATGAACGTGTCCTTGAATTACTACCAAAGGGCGATGCTGCTCTTTTTGGCCTCTTTCAATCACAAGGTTTTCAGCACCGAATACGAGGGTAAAATACTCCAAGAGGGCAAGCTGATAGAGGGTAAGGTGATTTCTCCCTTGGCAAAGGGAGAGGCTCCCACCCAAGTTAGAATACATAACGCATTGGGCTTTGCGGGAGTCAGGGTAGGCGACCTGGAGCTTAGATTGGAAAAATTTAGCTTAGGAGGTGAAAACGATGCTTAAGAGAGGCTTGACAACGGCGGCCGTAGCTCTGGTGGCCATCGGCGGAGTTGCTCTATCCACGGAGCAGAGCAGGTTTGATATACAGACCTCTTTCACACCCCTCATATACGGGGACTCGCCCGTGAAAAAGAGCGGTTATTACATAGGCACCCATCTCTACTACACCTACGGGAAGGAGCACGTGGCCGAGTTCGCGGCCGATTACCTGAGGATAAAGTATAAGAACACCGATTTCAAACTCAGGCAGTACGACTTTACCCTTTCCTACACCAACTACTCCCTGAGAAATTACAAGCTGAGGGGTGGAATACACTACATATCCAACAACGACGACGCAACCGACAAGGCTATCACCGCCTTCGGAGAGGTTCTTTATTATGTGCCCCTCAGATGGAACGCGGGTCTTGAGGCCTATATAACCTACTATCCCGACCACCCTTACGGCGGAATGGGAGAAAAGGGTGTTTACGTTTACCAACTGAATCCCAAGGTGGGAGCTTACGTCAGAGAGAACGTGGGTGCAGGTTCCCTGTACTTTGAGCTTAAGCCTTACTTTATAAGGGTATCAAGGGACGTGGGGTGGAGCAAGAACCACTTTTCGGTAGAACTCACGGCCACCTACTCTTACAAGAACTGGGTGCTCAGCGGGTTCGGATACGCCGGCAATCAGCTCTTTCCCGTCAGATACGGAGGGTTCGTGGTTTACAACTTTGCCGAAAAAAGAACCAGCGGATACGGACTCTCGGCCAAGTACATATTCCACCCCAAGGCGAGCGTGTCTTTCACCCTCTTCCAGGACAACTTCAAGTATCCCGGAGCGGACAAAACTTCCACTCTGACCACTACGCTCCTGTCTCTGGGATATACTTTCTAATTAAATGGATAGGAAGAGCGCTTTGAAAGCTCTCCTGCTTTTTCTTCTTCCCTTTTTTCTCTCTCTTTCCTACGATGACATAAGAAAAGCCTACTACAGGTCTTACCAATACGAGAAGGTGCAGGACTACGAAAACGCCATAAAGGCGCTGATGCCGGTCTATGAGAAGTTCCCGAGGGCCTATACGCCCAACCTGAGGCTCGGTTGGCTTTACTATCTCAAAGGGAATTACGCCAACTCCGCCTACCACTACGAAAAGGCCATGAAGGCAAATCCTTACTCTATAGAGGCCAAGCTGGGATACACCCTGCCTCTGCTGGCACAGGACAAGTTCTCCCAGGTGGAAAAGGTGTGCTACCGGATTCTGAGCTTAGACCCCTACAACTACTACGCCAACTACAGGCTCCTTTTATCTTTAAAGGCTCAAAAAAAGTTGGACGCCGCTCTCAGGGTGGCCATGAAGATGCTCGCGGTGTACCCTACGGACGTTAGATTCTTAACCGAGCTGGGATTGCTCAAAGACACCTTGGGTAGGGATAAGGAGGCTTACGCAATCTTTAAAGACGTTCTTATACTTGACCCCGAAAACACAACGGCGAAGGAGTTCGTGAGCAATTATCAAAAGACCCTCTCCGAGAAGTGAGTCCCCCCTCAAAAGCCGTGATAGAATTTATCTATGGCACAGATAATAGGGTTGGGTTTCTTTAAAGAGGTCTTAGAGCACGAAATAAGTGAACTCAGTAGAATTAAACGAGCTTTGAACCTCTTTGAGCACGTTCCTTCCATTGATAATATAGCCATCGCCTACGTGCCCACCAAGGGACGAGATGCGATAGAGTCCGTGAAAAAGACGATAAAACCCGTCCTTAGAGATGCCGATGTAATCTTCCCCGCGAAGGATTACGCCATTATCATGCTTCCGGGAACCGACGAAATGGGGGCCATTCACGTTCTTGAGGGGATAACAGAGTTTCTGGGAGAGGAGCTTAGCTTCGCCTACGTGATATATCCAGACCACGGGGAGACGGCACAAGGGCTTATAGACAGCCTGAAGGCCATAGTAAGGAGAAAGTTCGGAGCCAATATTGATATTTGATGGACAGATACAAAGAGCTGTGGGTAATATTAGCCTTTGGAGTAATCCTGACCGCCATAATTATACCCATTCCCGCCTTCGTGCTGGATATGCTCCTTACCCTCAGCATATCCTTCTCCATCTCCGTTCTCATACTAACCTTCTTCGTGAAATCTCCCCTTGAGCTTTCTTCCTTTCCCACCATACTCCTTATGGGGACGCTGCTCAGGCTCTCCCTCAATATAGCTGCCGCCCGGCGAATACTCCTCTACGGACATGAGGGCACGAGCGCCGCAGGCCACATCATTGAGGGCTTCGGTAAGTTCGTCGTAGGCGGAGACGTGGTGGTGGGAATCATCATATTCCTGATATTCATAGTTATAAACTTCATAGTGATAACCAAAGGTGCGGAAAGGATATCCGAAGTTGCGGCCAGGTTCACCTTAGACGCCATGCCGGGTAAGCAGATGAGCATAGATGCCGACCTCAACGCGGGCATAATTACCGAAGAAGAGGCAAAGCGCAGAAGGGAGGAGCTTGAGAAGGAATCGGCCTTTTACGGAGCCATGGACGGAGCCAGCAAGTTCATAAGGGGGGACGCCATAGCGGCCCTGCTGATTCTTTTCCTGAGCCTGATAGGCGGTCTTTTGGTAGGTATAGTCTTCAGGGGCATGGACTTCATGGACGCCCTCAACACCTACACGCTCCTTACCGTGGGTGAAGGGCTCGCTTCTCAGATACCTTCTCTAATCCTATCCACCGCCGCCGGTATAATAACCACCAAGAGTTCCTCTCAAGGGGACGTGGGAAACGTAATAGCGCAGGAGTTCACGAAAGAGCCTAAGGCTCTGCTGTTTTCTGCAGGACTTCTGCTCTTCATTGGCATGATTCCCGGGTTCCCTACGCTACCCTTCCTGTTCATGTCGGGGACCTTGGGAGGCATATACTACCTGATGACAAAAGCGGCGAAGGAGAGGCAGCTCAAGGAGCTTGAGAAGCTGGTAGAGGAAAAGAAAAAGCAGGAACAGGAGAAAAAAGAGGCTGCGGAAGAGGACATGCTCCCTCAGCCCGACCCGATAACCTTAGAGGTAGGCTACGGACTGATACCTTACGTGGACGAATCCCAAGGTGGGGACATACCCCAGAGGATAAAGACCACCAGAAGGCAGTTAGCTCAGGAGTACGGTCTCATAATACCCCTCGTTCACATAAGGGATAACCTAAAGCTCCAGCCCAACCAGTACAGGATACTGATTAAAGGGATAGAGGTGGACAGCTACGAGATAGTTCCCAACCATTACTTGGCGGTTGATTTGGGCAACACGAGGGGCAAGATAGAGGGTATAGAGACGGTGGACCCCGCCTTTAAGCTCAAGGCCTTCTGGATTACGGAAGAGAACAAGGACAAGGCGCAGAGGTTGGGCTACATGGTGGTGGATGTGAGCACCGTGATAATAACCCACATATCCGAGACCATAAAGAAGAACCTGCACGAGCTTTTAGGAAGGAACGAAGTCATAGACCTCATAGAGCTGCTGTCCAAGAAGTATCCCAAGGTGGTCAAGGACATAGTCCCTGAACAGGTTCCCGTTTCCGTGGTGCACAGGGTTCTCCAGAACCTGCTCAAAGAGGGAATCCCCATAAACGACCTGCTCACCATATTAGAGACCTTGGCCGATTACATTGAACAGACCAAGGACCCCGACACTCTGACCGAGTACGTAAGGCAGGCGCTCTCAAAGCGGATAACGAGGCTTTACCTGACGGACGGCACACTTTACGCAATCGCTTTATCTCCCAAGGTTGAGGCGAAACTTATGCAACTTCTGAACGAAAACAGGGAAGACGAGTTCTTAGACCTGGTGATAAACGTTCTGCAGCCCAGGATAGCCAAGGAAATAGAAAAGTTTATGCCTTTGCAGGCTACACCTGTACTTCTTACATCCGCGAACCTGCGCAGATATATAAAGAGAACCTTGGAGCCCTATATCCCCCAACTGGTTGTGCTGTCTTATAATGAACTTGAAAAGCAGATAAATATGAAGATATTAGGAATGATAGATGAGGGTTGACAAAATAATAGTTGACTCGCTGCAAGAGGCGGTGGAGGAGTTGCGGAGCGCCTACGGGGAGAACGCACAGATTATATCCTCAAGGGTGGTAAAGACCCGCCGATGGCCCTTTTTGCCCTTCTTTAAGAAGACGCAACTTGAGGTCACCATAGGAATACCGGAGCCCGAAGACTTTAAGGAGCAGGTTGATAAGAACTCAGTCCTGTACGAAGAGATAGAGAGATTGAAAAAGACCCTTCAAGAGGTTATGGAGGCGGTCAGGCTTGAGGACGTGGAGGGGGTAAAGAAGGAACCGGAATTCTCGGAGGACGTGTCCAACAGGGTGGTAGAGGTTTATAGGAAGCTCACCTACAAGGGCGTAAGGAAAGAGATAGCCAAGCGCTTCGTAGAGGACGCATGTGGCTACGATATGGAGCTTAAAAAGCTGGACTTCAAAGAGGGAATATATGAATCTATAAAGGAGAGCGTAGAAAAAAACGTCAGAATTGAGGAGGATTTCCTATCCATAACCCCTAAGGTTATTGCTCTCGTAGGCCCTACCGGAGTAGGTAAAACCACAACCATAGCCAAGTTGGCATACCTATTCAAGAGGAGAGAAAAGAGCGTAGGCGTAATCACCCTTGACAGCTACAGGGTAGGGGCGGTAGAGCAGTTAAAGAGCTTCGTCAAGGTTCTGGAACTGCCCCTGAAGATAGCCGAAACTCCCACCCAGTTTTCGGAGGCTCTGAGGGAGCTTTCGGAGAAGGACATAATACTCGTGGATACCGCGGGTAGAAGCCAGCACGACAAGCTGAGATTGAACGAGCTTAAAATGTTCTTTGACGTTTTAGATGTGAGCGTTTACTTGACGCTCAGCACCAACTTGTCGGAGCTGGTCATGTACGAGACCATACTCCAGTACGGTGTTTTGCCGGTAAAGGGCTTGATATTCTCCAAGCTGGACGAGACCAGCTACCCGGGAAGCTTCCTTAACGTAGCCTACAGAACCCAGATGCCTATCCTCTGCTTTACCACCGGCCAGACCGTTCCCGACGACATAGTGATAGCCAATTACGACTTCATAACGAGGCTTCTTTTAGAGGAGAAATATGGGCTTAGACCAGCAGGCGACTCTTCTTAAGCACAGGGAAGGCGAAGGTGCAAGGACCCGCTACCTTGCCATAGCGAGCGGCAAGGGGGGCGTGGGTAAGACCCTGCTGACCATAAATGTGGGAAAGTGCCTCTCCGAGAGCGGGAGCAAAGTCCTGATAATAGATGCGGACTTCGGTCTAAGCAACGTTCACCTGATGTTGGGGATAAATCCGGAGAAGAACCTGAGCGACTTTTTCTACGGAAAGGCGGAATTCAAAGATATCCTGGTCAAGATAACGGAGGGTCTTTACTTCATATCCAGCGGCAGCGGAATCTACGAGCTTGCGCGACTGCCCGGAGCTCAAATACTCAACCTCGTCAGAAGGTTGCAGGAGCTTTCCGAGAACAACTACGACTGGGTGATATTTGATACGCCCCCCGGAATCCACGAGGACACTCTGATGGTCACCTCTGCCGTTGACATACCCGTAATCCTGACCACGCCCGAGCCTACCGCCGTGGCCGACGCTTACGCCCTTATAAAGATTCTTAACAGGGAAAACGAGGTGAAGAGCTTTTACCTGTTGGTCAACAAGGTGGAAAACTACTCGGAGGCGGAGAAGGTTTACGAGAGCATTCAGCTCTTGGCGGAGAAGTTCACCACCGCCAAGATAAACTTCGCCGGGAGCATAAAGTATAGAAAGAACATAATAAGGCGAATAATAAACCAGAGCCCCTTTGATAAGTCTCTTATGGACGATGTGTATAATATCCTTAAGAACATGCCCTTGAACGTCAAGCTCAAGGAAGAGAGCTTCTGGCATAGAATACTCTCAAAGATAATAAGGAGATGAAAAATCCTTACGCTTTAGGAGAAAAGGAGAGAGAGGAGCTGATACTCAAGTACCTGCCCCTCGTGAAATCCATAGCCTTTACTATAAAGAGGCACCTGCCGGACTCGGTTGATGTCAGAGACCTGATAGGCTACGGAATAATAGGCCTTATAAACGCCATAGATAAGCTCAACAGAGACAAGAATTTTGAGAGCTACCTGAAGATAAGGATAAGGGGAGCCATATACGACTACCTGAGGAGCCTGGACTTCGGTAGCAGGAACGTAAGGGAGAAGGAGAAGAGGATAAAGAAGGCCCTGGAAGAGCTGTCCAAGAAGCTGGGTAGGGAACCGACGGACGAGGAGATAGCCCAACACTTAGGTGAAGACGCAGAGCAGCTCAGAAGGGACATATACAGGATATCCTTCTCTTACATACTTAACCTTGATGAGGTGTTCAACGGGGAGGAAGGCAGGGGATACGAGGAGGTCCTCGGCTCCCGGGGAGAGGGCGTGGAAGAGAGGGTTATAAGGAAGGACCTGGAGGAGAAACTGAAAGAGGCGGTGAACTCTCTGTCGGAAAGAGAGAGGCTCGTAATACAGCTGATATTTTACGAGGAGCTACCTCTCAAGGACGTGGCCGAAATCTTGGGCTGTTCCATATCAAGAGTTTCCCAAATAAAGGGAGAGGCCATCAGGAAGCTGAGAGATAAGCTCAAGCTCTGAGCATCTCCTCAAGGGTTATAAGGACGGAATCCCTTAAAGCCTGCAGGTCGTATCCCCCCTCTAAGGTAAAGAGGGAGGGTATTCCCATATCCCCGCTCACCTTGAGCAGACTTCTGACTATATCCCTCACACCCTCGTTGGACACCTCAAGGTGGGTCAAAGGGTCCCTCTCATGCAGGTCGTATCCGGCAGATACGAGGAGAGCGTCGGGCTTGAACTCCTCTATAACCTTGGGCAGGCTACTTCCATAGACCTTCCTGTAAAGCTCGTCATCGGCACCTGCGGGCATGGGGACGTTCAGGGTGTAGCCCTCTCCGACACCTGCACCTCTCTCCTCGGGACTTCCGGTTCCGGGATAAAAGGGATACTGGTGGGTTGAGAAGTAAAAAATCGTGTTGTCCTGATAGAAGCTCCTCTGGGTTCCGTTGCCGTGGTGGGCGTCAAAGTCAACGATAAATACCCTCTCCATTCCCATCATGTCCCTTAGATATAGCGCAGCCACAGCCACGTTGTTGAAGATACAAAAGCCCATGGCTCTGGCATACTCAGCGTGGTGTCCGGGGGGACGAACCGCACAGAAGGCCGTATCTATCTCGTTGTTTACCAGCATATCGCAGGCGGATAGCAGACCACCGACCGCATACAGGGCCACCTCGTAGGTGCGTTCGTTGGCGTAGGTATCGGGGTCTAAGTACCCGCCGCCTGCGGAGCAAAAGTCGTGAATCTCCTGTATGTAAGCGGGGTCGTGGTTCAGAGCTACCTCTTCTGCGGTAGCTCTGCGGACCTCTATGGGCACAGTTTCCTTATCCAGAGAAGCCTTGCTTATTCCCTCAATTATCGCTTCCAGCCTGCCCTTGTGCTCCGGGTGCCCCGGCCAGTCGTGTTCCAAGTACAGGCTGTTTAAAAGCAGTCCGGTTCTCATGGATAGGATAAAATTATAAGGTCTTTCTCGGAGGTCGGGTTATGTCTGAAGAAAAAAAGGTGAAAATTACCATAGATGACAGAGAGTACGAGGTTGAGAAGGGTAAAAGCGTCCTTCAGGCGGCTTTGGAAAACGGCATAGATATACCTTACTTCTGCTACCATCCCAAACTTTCCATAGCCGGCGCCTGTCGTATGTGCGTGGTCTATTGGGAGAACATAAACAGGCTGGTTATATCCTGCAACACCCCCGTTCAGGAGGGAATGGTAATAAGAACCCACCACACCAGCGAGCTGGTCAAGGACAATCAGAAGTATCTCCTGCAGGCGTTGATGACGAGGCACCCCCTTGACTGTCCCATATGCGACAAGGCTGGGGAGTGCGACCTGCAGAACTTGGGAGCCATATACGGACCCCAGAGGCAGATAGTCCCTATATCTGCCTTAGAGAAAGAGAGGCACGAGCTGGACTGGGAGAGCGACTTTTTGGAGTATTACTCCAACAGGTGCGTGGTATGCTACAGGTGCACGCGTGCCTGCGACGAGATTGTGGGTGCAAGGGCCCTGTACGTTGAGGAAAGAGGGTTTCACTCCAACATAGTTCCCAGCGTTCGTCCTATGGACACTTCCAGCTGTGAGATGTGCGGTATCTGCGTTTACGTCTGTCCGGTGGGAGCGATAATATCCAAACCCTTCAAGTTCTGGTCAAGAAGCTGGCTATTGCAGAAGGGTAGAACGGGGTGCAACCTCTGTCCGGTAGGGTGCGAGATTCAACTGGAGTACGGAGTAGGGGACTGGAGGTCAAAGAGAAAGGTTTATAGAACCAAACCCACCGACGAGCTGAACGTGTGTGCAAAGGCCTTCTTCGGATACGATGCCATAAACAGAGACAGGCTTCTCAAACCCACGTACCACGGCAAGGAGGAAACTCCTGGGAACGTGGCCAACTTCCTGTCATCAATACTTGAGACCCACAAAGATGAAGCGGCCTTAATCCTATCTTCTTACCTCAGCAACGAGGTTTATGAAACCCTCAAAGAGGTGGCTTCCAGCTTCGGTGCCTATGTGAGCGCACCCGTAAGCGCAGACTTCTTTAAGGTCATAGAGGGATACGGCGATTATAGGCCCTTAACCCTTGAGGATATAAAGGGTGCGGATTACTACCTGCTGATAGGCGAAGACATAACCAGCACCGCACCGGTTCTCTCCTACTACCTGAAGGGAAAGGTGTATAAGATTGGCAGCTCTTCCAGAGACGAGAAGCTCAAGCCCCAGTACATAGATTGGAAGGACATAGACAGCCTTGAAGGTAAGGGAGTGCTCATTCTAAACACCTACTCTTTTAGCGGAAACGATGCCGTTGAGGTTGGCAGAATCGTTAAGGAGATAGAGGCCAGAAAGGGAGTAAAGGTTCTGCTCTTGCCCAAAGATGGCAATACCTACGGCCTGTATGAAACCTTTAAAGACAAACTCTCCGATGTGGACGCAGTCCTTGAAAAGGTGGCAGAAGGAGAAATCAGGAGCCTGGTAATTTTCGGTGAAGACCTTTACGACTACTACCGGCACCAGGAGCTTCTGTCCAAGCTGGACAGGCTTGAACACCTGATTGTGATAACCCCTTACAGGAGCGAGCTTACCTCAAAGGCGGTTATAGAGATTCCCATGCCCCTTATGGGCGAGAGCGAAGGCACTTACACCACCCTGATGGGTAGGACTAAGGTAAGGAAGTTTCTACCCTGGGCCTTTGATGACAGAATATTCTGGGAAACCCTGAAGGACAACCTCAAGGACAGCTCAGATATACCGGTACTGAAGTCTGAGGGAGCGTCCCTCTCCAAGAGGGAAATACACATCTATAGAAGCAACTGGATTATGGACAGGAGCGAGAACCTCGCCAAGCTCTTTTCTAAAAACGCTCAACCCGTAGCGTGAAGGTAGTATCCGCAAATAGCTCCGAAGCCCTAAGGCTGGCTAAGGAGGAGCTGCTTAAAGGGAGATTCGTGGTAGCTCCTACCGACACAATATACGGCATCCTTGCCGATGCCACCAATCCCGAAGCGGTAATCGGTCTCAGGAGGCTCAGAAGACTCTCTAAAAAGCCCTTTATACTGCTTCTACCCGACCTTTTGTGGGTCAAAAAGCTCTCACTGAAAGATTTGGACAGAGCCTTAAGGTTTCTTCGCTTGGAGAAAACGACCCTCGTGATGGAGAGGAACTCAAGGTTGCCACTACATCTGACATTGGGAGGGAATACCTTGGCCGTTAGGATTCCTAAGGGAGGCTTCATCAAAAGCCTGTTGGTGGCTCTCAATAGACCCTTGGTGGCTCCGAGCGCAAATCCGGAGGGCAAACCCCCTGCAACCTCTGTAGAGGAAGCCATAAAGTACTTCGGCGACAAAGTAAGCCTGTATATAGACGGAGGTAGGCTCAAATCAAACCCTTCCACCATAATCAAGCTGGAGGATAAAGGGTATAGGGTTCTGAGAGGAGATGCACGTGCCGGTGTCTACCCCAGTAGCAAGAGATTTGCTGTAAGATAATAACCCATGGGTGAGTTCAAGATTACGGTATTGAAAGGAGACGGAATAGGTCCGGAGATAGTGGACAGCGCGCTGAGGGTTTTGGATAAGGTTCAAGAGCTGTTCGGCGTTTCCTTTGAAAGGGAAGAAGCTCTAATAGGCGGCATAGCCATAGACACCACGGGAGACCCTCTGCCGGAGGACACCCTGAAAAGGTGCAAAGACTCGCAGGCTGTTCTCTTGGGAGCGGTGGGAGGATACAAGTGGGACAATCTACCGACGGACAAACGACCTGAGAAGGGGCTTCTAAGGATAAGGAAGGAGTTAGACCTTTACGCTAACCTTAGACCCGCCAAGGTTTGGGAGCCTCTGATTCACTCCTCACCCCTGAAGGACGAGGTGGTTAAGGGAACGGACATGCTGGTGGTGAGGGAGCTAACGAGCGGCATATACTACGGGGAGCCCAGAGGCATATTTGAGGAGGAGGGCAAGAGGGTAGGCGTCAACACCATGAGATATACGGAAGACGAGATAAGGAGGGTGGTCAGAAAGGGCTTTGAGATAGCGAGCAAGAGAAGGAAGAAGCTAACGAGCGTAGATAAGTCCAACGTTCTGGAGGTCAGCGGCCTCTGGAGGGAGGTGGTTGAGGAAGAGAAGAAGAACTTCCCCGATGTGGAGCTGGAGCACCTTTACGTGGATAACTGCGCCATGCAGATAGTAAGAAGACCAAGCACCTTTGACGTTATAGTCACCGGAAACATCTTCGGAGACATACTCTCGGACGAAGCCGGCGTTGTGGTGGGCAGCCTCGGAATGCTGCCTTCTGCGAGCGTAGGAGAGAAGTACGCTCTATACGAACCCGTTCACGGCTCGGCGCCGGACATAGCCGGTAAGGGTATAGCCAACCCTATAGCCACCATACTCTCCCTCTCCATGATGCTGAAGTTCTCCTTCGGTATGGATGAGGCCTCTGAGCTGATAGATAAGGCGATAGAGAGAACCTTGGAGGAGGGATACAGAACGCCGGACATATACTCGGAGGGAACCAAGAAGGTGGGAACCAAGGAGATGACCGACAGAATCATAAAGAATATGGAGGGTTAGATGCGGAAGCTACTGCTCCTTTTACTGGTATCTTTGTGGGTATCCTTCGCGGGAGGTCTGAAGTATTTCTTCTCAAGAGGCGGTGTGGTTGTTGATACCTTCGGCGGTAAGGTGATAATTGACCTCGGTAAGGATAAGGTAGCAAAGGGGGAGAAGTTTACGGTCGTAAAGGGAACCAAGAAGCTAATCCACCCCATAACCGGCAAGGAGATAGGCGTTCTGGAAGAGGAGATAGCTCTTATAGAGGTAAAGGAGGTAAAGGACAACTTCTCAATAGCCAAAATTCTGAGCAAAAAGGAGGAGGTGAAGAAGGGCTACAGGGTAAAGCTATCTTACGAAAACCTATGCTACGAAGGGAGCGATGAAGGACTATTTAAGGTGAGCTCGGAGCTAAAGGAGGTAAGGAAGGGTAAAGAAGGGTGTGATTACAAAATCAAAGAGCTACCCGACGGCTTCGGCGTAGAGTTCGGAAGCAAACCCGTAGCCTTCTTTAGAACTGAGGAGAGTGTAGTTCCCAAAGGAGGGGAAGTAGTCCATAAGGCTAAGGAACCAGACAACTTTAAGGTAAGGGCTAAGATGGTGATGTCCTTCAAGGAGATTCCCGCCTCTGCAGACGCCTGCGACCTGTACGGCAACGGAAGGGAGAGCTTAATAATCCTGACCTCCAGCCAAATGAAGATTTACGAGGTGCTCAGGGGAACGCTCGTTGAACGGGGAAGCCACAGCCTCCCGGCAGGCTATCCCGTATCCGTGTCCTGCTTCAGGGCAAAGGGCACAAAGGGCGCTTACATAGCCGTCAGTTTGATAACCAACGGTGAGGTCAACTCAGTCATATACAAGATGGTGGGAGATACGCCGGTAGCCGTTAGAGATGACATTCCCCTCTTTATAAACGTTTTGGACAAGAGCCGTCCGTACGCCACGCTTTACGGACAGGAGTTCAACACGGAGGACCTCTGGGGCAGGGTTTACAAGCTCAGGATAACCGGCGACGAGGTGGTAAAGGATAAGGAGGTTAAGCTTCCGGGAGATTTCCGAATAGACGGTGCCTTCATGAGAGGAGAGCTTCTGATTTACGTGAACGATGATAGAACCTTAAAGGTTTACAAAGGAAGTGAGCTCATTTTGAGTCGGGACGACTTCGGTGGGTCTTACACACAGGCCCAGTATCCCGAAATGTATGAAGACTTGGGGCAGCTAAGTTTTAACCCAAAGGGAGCCTTCATCAAGCTGGAAGGCAGATTCTATCCGGTGATTGTTAGGAACAAAGGAAGTGCCATCTTCAAGTTCTTGGACGTTTTAAAGTTCAAAGAGGCGGAGCTTTACTCTCTCTTCAATATGGACAAGAAGTCCCCCGACCTGAGAATGCTCAGGTCCGACAGGCTGGAAGAGGCAGTTCAGGCATTGATAAGCCTTTCCGACGGAAGGCTGATAGCCATAACGGGCAGAGCGGGAACTATACCTATGTACAACAGGGGAGAAGTGTATTACCTCACTTTCGAGCCCCTTTACTGAGAGCTATATCAAAGACCTGGTCTAAGTGGTTGACGAAGTGGAGCTTCATCTTCTCCCTCACGTAATCGGGCAGGTCTTCCATGACCTCGTCCTCGTTCTTTTTGGGGAGTATGACCTCGTAAATTTCCGCCCTTTTGGCGGCGAGAATCTTCTCCTTCAAACCGCCCACGGGCAGAACCCTGCCCCTTAAAGTTATCTCCCCCGTCATGGCCACGTCCATTCTCGTGGGCGTGTCCGTTAGTAAAGAGAGCAGTGCGGTAGCGATTGCGACGCCTGCGGAAGGTCCATCTTTGGGAACCGCACCTTCGGGCACGTGAATGTGTATATCTATGTTGGGGAAGATGTCCGGGTCTATGTCGTAATCCTCCGCCTTGGAACGTATGTAAGAGAGAGCTGCCTGTGCCGACTCCTTCATAACGTCTCCGAGGGAACCGGTCAGGATTAGATTCCCCTTTCCCCTCATCTTTGTGCCTTCAATGTACATGATTTCCCCGCCTACCTCGGTCCACGCGAGGCCTGTGGCTATACCTACGAGGGGTTCTCTCTCTCTGTCCTGTCTCTGTTTGGGAACCCCTAAGAAGCTCTTTACGTCCTCTACCTTAACGTGGAACCTGTCCGCTTCCTTCTTGAGCTTCTTAACCGCCAGCTTTCTGAGCACTGCAGAGAGCTGCCTTTGGAGATTTCTGACCCCTGCCTCTCTGGTGTATCCCCTGATTATCTCAAGTATGGCATCGTCCTCTATCTCCACCTCTTCCTCTCTGAGGCCGTGCAGGGGAATCAGTTTGGGTATCAGGTGCCTCTTGGCTATAAAGAGCTTTTCCTCCTCCGAGTATCCGGAAAGGTGGAGTATCTCCATTCTGTCCCTGAGGGGCGTGGGTATGGTATCTATCCTGTTGCCGGTGCAGATGAATATCACCTCGGAGAGGTCAAAGGGCAGACCTATGTAAAGGTCCGTAAAGCTCTTGTTCTGCTCCGGGTCAAGAACCTCAAGTAAGGCCGCCGCCGGGTCTCCCTGGAAGGAGAGCGCTATCTTATCTATCTCGTCCAGCATTATAACCGGGTTCTTGGTTTTGGCCTGCTTTATCGCCTGTATTATTCTGCCGGGCATGGCGCCCACGTATGTCCTCCTGTGCCCCCTTATTTCCGCCTCGTCCCTTATACCACCCAAGGCTATCCGAACGAACTTCCTTCCCAGAGCCTCCGCTATGGACTTACCCAAGGAGGTTTTACCTACCCCGGGTGGTCCCATGAAGGCAAGAATCTGAGCGCTGTTTTCCTTACCCTCGGTTAGCTTCCTGACGGCCAAATACTCAATAATCCTATCCTTTACCTTGTCCAAATCGTAGTGGTCTCTGTCCAGCACCTCCCTCGCCCTATCAAGGTCGTAGTTATCCTTGGTTCTCTTGTTCCAGGGCAGCTCCAGAACCCACTCTATCCAGGTCCTCAGAACCCCAGCCTCGGCGGAGTCGGGGTGCAGCCTTTCAAGCCTCTTTATCTGTTTCTCTACCTCTTTACGGCTCTCCTCTTTCAGCCTCAGCCTCTTTAGCTTCTTCAGATACTCCTCAATCTCGGCCTTGCGCTCGTCTCCCTCTCCCAACTCCTCCTGTATAGCTTTGAGCTGCTGGCGCAGGAAGTATTCCCTTTGCTCCTTCTCCATCTGCTCCCTTGCATGAGAGCTTATCTCCTGCTTAACCTCCAGAACACCTACCTCGTCTAAAAGGAACTTGTGTACCTTCTTGAGACGCTCTTTGGGGTCAAAGGTCTCAAGCACCTCTTGGGCCTGAGATGACTTCATGTCCAGAACGGAGGCCACGAGGTCTGCCAGTTTGCCGGGGTCTTCTATATCCTTCATAAGCAGGAGCATGTCGGGTATTATCTGCTTGCCAAGAGAGACCGCCCTGTCAAGGAGCTCCTTAACCGACTTTATCAGTGCTCTGTCTTCTATCTTCAACTCCCCTTCGGAGAGCTCCCTTTCCTTTACCGGCTCAACTACGGCCTTGAGAAACTCTTCCCCCTTTATAAACTCCTTCATAACCCCCCTGTTGATTCCCTGGACCAGTATCTTGATTCTGTTGTCCTCTATGGGAACTACGCGAAGTATATGGGCTATGATTCCCACCTTGTTTATATCACTCTCACCGGGCTCCTCTATATCCTTGTCCTTCTGGAGAGTCAGGAATATAAGCCTGTCCCTCCTCATAGCCTCGTTTATGGCTTTTATGGAGAAGGACCTGCCCACAAAGAGGGGCATTACCATCATGGGAAATATAACCACGTCCCTGAGGGGCATGAGTGGATACTCCGTAGGACTATCGGGAACCTCCGGCGTCATCATAGATTCAGGCGTCAACACTTTACCTCCTCTGGGTTTTATACGCTGTAATTTATTATAAGGATTGCCGAGCTACGTTTGCTTCCTACACTCGGAGCAAATCCCAAATATCTCAAGCCTGTGGTTCATAGGCTCAAAGTCGTACTCTCTGCATACCTCATCTTGCAGGTTCTCTATATCCTCGTTGACGAACTCTATTATCTTCCCGCACTCTACGCAGACCAGGTGGTCGTGGTGGGGCTTTCCCACTACGAACTCGTATATGGTTCTATTGTTCTGTTTTATGACCTCCTTTATAGCCCCGAACTCCTGAAGCAGCTTTATGGTTCTATAAACCGTGGAACGGGATACCCGTCTGTCGGTTCTGGAGGCGACCCAGTTAACCAGCTCCTCCACCTCAAAGTGCCTTCCGTAGCTGGCAAGCAGGTCTATCAAATCCAACCTGCTCTGGGTTATCTTCATATTCCTCCGCTTTAGGTACCTCTTGAACTCGTCCTTTAATTGATTGAGATTGACTTTCATTAAGATAAAAATATAACTTGAAAATGAGATTTGTGTGGGGCTTTGCTTGATTTGCCCACAACTCCGCCATAGCTTATAATTTAAAAGTACTCCAAGGCGACGTGGCCGAGTGGCTCAGGCGAGGGACTGCAAATCCCTTTTACGGCGGTTCGATTCCGCCCGTCGCCTCCATTGGAAATCAAGGAAAGCCTTTTAGCTTTACCAAAGGGTTTATCAGCGGGCCATTTCAGTTTTTACTTTCAACTATCCCGTATAACTTGATAAAGACTGTGTAGCCTGCACAATGAGGAAATCTCCTCCAAGGAATAAAATAAACATTCCTGATACATGGGCTGCTATGGAAGTGTGAGTCTAAGTTGATTTTCTGTGAAGCAGGGGTTAGTTTTTATCTCAAAAAACACTCCAAGACTCCTTCCGTAAGGGAGGAGATACGGAGTGTCGCCCGTAAGGGCGTTAAAATAGAAGTTGACCGGAAAACATTTGTGG
>JALWEG010000056.1 GCA_027014155.1 Aquificaceae bacterium | reverse complement strand
TTTGACCGCTCGGCCTCCCCTCCTAAAATAGGGCCGAATACACATTTTACAACGCCTCGGCGGTGAAAACAAGAGGTAAGTGGAGCTGGCGGTGGGACTTGAACCCACGACCGCGGGATTACAAATCCCGCGCTCTGCCGACTGAGCTACGCCAGCTGATATAAAGAAATTATACTTTCGCAAAATTAGGTTATCATGGGGATTTTGCTTTATACTTAAATACAAAATTAAGCTTAAGGAGCCGGAGGTATGGCTATACTTGTTGGGAAAGATACCAAGGTCGTCGTTCAGGGTATAACCGGTAAGGAGGGTTCCTTCCACGCCAGCCAGTGTAAGGCTTACGGCACCCAGGTGGTTGCCGGTGTGACTCCCGGCAAGGCGGGACAAGAGGTGGACGGAGTGCCCGTCTTTAACACCGTTGAGGACGCGGTGAAGGAGACGGGAGCCAACTGCTCCCTAATATTCGTTCCTCCACCCTTTGCGGCGGACGCCATAGTGGAGGCCCTCGATGCGGGTATAGACACCGTGGTGTGTATAACCGAGGGGATACCCGTAAAGGATATGATGATGGTGAAGGACTACATGAAGAAGAGGTATCCCCAAGCGGTGCTGATAGGTCCCAACTGTCCCGGAATAATAACCCCCGACGAGGCCAAAATAGGGATAATGCCTGGCCACATATTCAAGAGGGGAAAGATAGGCGTGGTCTCGAGGAGCGGTACGCTTACCTACGAGGCGGCCCACCAGCTCACCAGATACGGACTCGGCCAGTCCACGGCGGTAGGAATAGGCGGAGACCCGGTGCATGGCCTATCTCACAGGGAGGCCATAGAGCTGTTCAATAAAGACCCGGAGACGGAAGCCATACTCATGATAGGAGAGATAGGGGGAACCTCCGAGGAGGAAGCTGCCGAGTACATAGAGGCGGAAGTGGAAAAGCCGGTGTTCGCCTACATAGCTGGCATCACCGCACCTCCCGGTAAGAGAATGGGACATGCGGGCGCCATCATCATGGGTGGTAAGGGAACCGCCCAGGCCAAGATGAGCGCCTTGGAGAAGGCGGGAGCTTACGTAATTGACAATCCCGCCAAGATAGGTGAGACGGTGGCAAAGATACTGGGAGTTTTGGAGATAGCGGAAGAGGACAAAACCTGCGACACTGATTAAGAACATATTGATATAATTAATGCCAGATTAATTTTTTTTACTAAACCCTTTAGGAGGTGTAAAATGGCAAAGATAGTCATGGTAGAGCAGGATACATGCACCGCCTGTGAGCTTTGCTACGATAGGATACCCGAAGTTTTCAAAGATGTAGGTGATGGCATAGCGGACGTTGTTCAGTATGACATAGAGAACGACGAAGGTAAGTGGATGAGGGTTCCCGACGACCTCGCCGATGAGGTGGACGAGGTTGCCGACGAGTGTCCCAGCGGTTCCATAATAGTTGAAGAGGAATAATGTCCTATTCTTAGGAACTGCCGGAGGCAGGATAACCACCTTCCGACTGGTTCGCCGGTCGGGAGGTTTTTTAATAGACTTTCAAGGCTCTCTGGTTCACGTTGACCCGGGCCCCGGAGCGTTCGTCTATCTGATTAGGGACCACCTTATAGACCCCCGCAACATAGACCTCATAGTCCTTTCCCACTTCCACTTGGACCACAGCGCAGACCTAAACACCCTGATAGAGGCCGCTACCGACGGAGGCAGAAAGAGGCACGTCTCCCTTTTCGCTCCCCTGAGCGCGGTAGAAGGTGAGGATAGAGTCCTTCTGCCCTATCTACGCAAAAGGCTCGTTAAGGAGGAAATCCTCAAGGAAGGAGAAGAGCACGAATATGCCGGCATAAAGGTAAAGGCTGTAATGAGGCATACCCACCACGGTGCCGAAACCTACGGACTCATGTTTAACGATAGCGTAGTTTACGTGTCCTGTGCCCGCTTTGAGGAAAGGATGCTTGAGGTGTATCCCAAGGGCAGAGAGCTTCTGATAATAAACACCACCTTTTACGGCAAGAGGCACGCCGTTGACCACCTCTCGGCCGAAGACGCCAAACGCCTGATAGATTCTTTGAGACCCAAGCGGGCGGTGATAACCCACTACTCCATGGAGATGCACCAGAGGCCACCGGAGTCGGTCGCTCGGGAGATAAGTCGGGCTACCGGAGTTCCCACCGTGGCCGCTCACGACGGCTTAAGGGTGGAGTTTTGATGCTGGAAGTCAGAAACGTGGTCAAAAGCTACAAAGGTAGGGAGGTTCTAAAGGGCGTCAGCCTCAGGGTGGACAAGGGTCAAGTGGTGGGAGTGTTGGGCCCCAACGGAGCCGGTAAGACAACCCTATTCAGCGTGATAATGGGCTTCACATCGCCAGACGGGGGTAGCGTTATCGTGGACGGGCAGGACATAACACGCCTCGCACCCCACTCAAGAGCAAAGTTCGGCCTCTCCTTTCTACCCCAAGAGCATACCCTGTTTGATGAGCTTAGCGTATTTGATAACCTCCTTATGTTCACCGAGCTGTTCTCCGCCGGCAGGGAAGAGGCCGTGGCGCGGGCGGAGCAACTTCTGGAAGACTTCGGACTGCTTGAGCACGCAAGACAGAGGGCCTCTTCGCTCTCGGGCGGACAGAAGAGAAGGCTTGAGATAGCCAGAAGCCTGATAACCTATCCCAGGGTGGTTCTCCTTGATGAGCCCTTTGCGGGACTTGACCCCATAATAGTCTTAGAAATACAGGAGCTTCTCAAGGAGCTGAAGTATCAAGAGCTGGGGATACTAATAACGGACCACAACGTCAGGGAAACTATAAAGATTCTTGACAGGGTTTACATACTCTCCGAGGGCAGAGTAATCGCCGAGGGTAAGCCCCGAGAGGTGGTTCAGATGGAGATAGTTAGAAAAACCTACTTGGGAGAGTCCTTTAGCCTTTGAGGGGTATGAGGGTGATATATATGTATCCGTCCTTAACGACGGCCTTCTCGGGTTCCATGTCCCTTAGCTTTCTGGGCAGCAATATGTGGCTCTTGAAGTTTCCGGCTCTGACTACTATCTCCTCCTCGCTCTTTAGTATGGAAAGGTTTTCCTTTCTTGCGAAGGGTGCCTTTATCCGTAGGGTATAAGCTCCGTTCTCCTTGATGAAGGAGTAAGGCTCTTCCTTGTGCAGAACCTCATAGGGGTTGCTATTTCCGTAAACGAGTTCTGCCAACCTCTCTAAAGCTTCAAGTCCGTAAACTTCCCCTTCCAAGAGGGGAACCTTAAATATGGGTGTAGGTGAGAAGTAGGCTTCTATCTCCCGTATGTGTTCTGTCTGGAGTTCTAACCACTTCCTCAGATGCCTGCATTCGTCCATCTCTTGGGGCAGAACCTTGTTCACTATAACGGCATCAACGTTCACTCCGAACAGGTTGAAATACATGTAAGCCCTCTGGCTCTCCTTTATAACCATTCTCTCCGGATTTGCCACTATTCTAACGGAGGTGGTATCTGGGTCTATAAGTATCTCGTCCACACCTTTTAGCTTCTCGTAGAAGTTTTCCAAAGCCTTAAAGTAGGATTCATCGGGAAGGGGAACGTCCGTCAGCCTGCCCACCACGGGACGTGCCACTTTCATTATCATCTTTTCCGTCTTGAACACCTTCTTCATATACCACTTAAGAACCGTAGGCATAGACACAAACCTCAGAGATTCCCCCGTAGGCGGCAGGTCAAGTATGAGAACGTCGTATTCCCCTTCCCTGTAATACTTGTTCACGTAAAGCAGGCTGGTAATCTCCTCCATGCCCGGCAATATGGCAAGCTCTTCGGAAATCATCTCGTCCAGGCCCGTGGTGTTAAAGAGAAGCTCTAAGAATCTATAAACGTCTCCCCAATACCTATCTATCTCCTCTTGTATGTCTATCTCCTGAATGTGGAGATTGGAGCTAACCTTCACTGGTAGACCTTTAGCCTCGTACTTCTCCTTATGGTTTAAATCAAAGGCGTCCGCCAGAGAATGCGCTGGATCTAAGGAAACGACTATAGTTTTATACCCTTCCTTAGCCAACCTGCACCCGGTCGCCGAAGCCACCGTGGTCTTGCCTACGCCTCCTTTGCCGGAAAACAGGATTATTCGCATGTGCCTAAATTATGCATGCTAAAAAGATAAGTTGCAAGCCTTGGGATTTGTTCTAAAATATACCCAAGGGGGGTTTGGATATGTTTAGGTCTCTGTGGACATCGGCGTCGGGAATGACGGCACAGCAGTTCAACCTTGATGTGATAACCAATAACATGTCCAACGTAAGCACCAACGGCTTTAAGAAGCTCAGAAGCACCTTTCAGGACTTGATATACCAAACTCTTAGAGAGCCCGGTGCTCCTACATCACCTACGACCAGAGCTCCCGCAGGCTTTCAGGTGGGACTGGGAACGAGGGTAGCGGAAACCTACGGGATATTCACCCAAGGTAGCTTAAATAGAACGGATAACGAGTTTGACCTTGCCATACAGGGTGCGGGCTTTTTTAAAGTGGTGCTTCCGGACGGAACCATAGCCTACACGAGAAACGGCCAGTTTAAGCTGGACAGGGACGGCAGGATAGTGAACACCGACGGCTACCCCTTGGACCCGGAGATTACCATACCTGTAGACGCGGTATCCATCACCATAGCCGAGGACGGAACGGTAGGGGTTCTGAGACAGGGTGGAACCACCGTTGAGGAAGTGGGACGGATAGAGCTCGCCAAGTTTATAAATCCTGCGGGCTTGAGAAGGCTCGGGAACAACCTGTTCCTCCAAACGGACGCTTCAGGAGACCCCATAATAGACAACCCCGGCAACCAGGGTATAGGAACCATACTCCAGGGCTTTCTTGAGGCCTCCAACGTAAACATAGTTGAGGAGATGGTGAACCTCATCATAGCTCAACGCTCTTACGAGTTCAACACCAAAGGAATAACCGCTTCTGATGAAATGCTCTCTCAGGCGGCCAATATGCGTCGTTAACCTTCTCTTAATCCTCTTCGGTTTTACCTTCTCTTCCACTTTAGAGAGCCTGCTTGAAGGTAAGTTGAAGGAAGAGTTCGGCAATTCCGTTAAACTGGAGAGCTTCAGGGTTTACTCCCAGAGGACGCCTACCCTTAAGGAAGTGGAGAGGGTGATTCTAAGGGTCCAGAGGAACGTCCCAAGAGCCAGTGCCGAGCTTCTCTTAAAGAACGGCAGGAGGATTTCTGTAGGCTTGAATCTCCTGTGGCGCTACAGCGTAGTGGTGGCCACAAGGGACATTTCCGTAGGTGAGAGGCTAAGTCCGGATAAGGTAAAGCTTGAGGAGAGGTTCCTGAGGAGCATAACGCCCGACTACAAGATAGACGTATCCAAGATAGCCAATTACGAAAGTCTTAAGACCATCTACAGGGGTCAAATCTTGAGAAAGAGCTACCTGAAGCTCAGTCCGGTGGTAAAACGGGGAGACGAAGTGAGAATAACCTACAGAAAAGGAAACATAGAGATTACTCTAAAGGCAAAGGCTCTTGAAAACGGCTACGTAGGACGCCAAATAAGGCTCAAACTGCTCAACGGAAGAGTAATACGAGGACATGTGGATGCCTCAGGCAGAGTGGTTATAAGGTAGCTTTCGGCTCCACACGGTGCATTTATACAATGAGAGAGCCATATATCACCCTCAACAGCTGTCCTTGCTCTTTTGTCTGCCCTTGTGTTTTTTATTGTTGGGATAATATTGATTAACTAAACTTTTGCACAATATGAGTCACCTCCTATCAAATCTTTTAGCACAAGCCAAAAGAGCCTATCATCAGGAAAAGGAGAAAACCTCAAACATCGCTTTGCTACTTCCCTGGCAAACTCAAATAGCCGTGCAATAGCAACCACAGAAGGCGGATATACAAGAGAAAGTAAGTACCACTTGAGGTCAAATCCCCCAAGCCTTGAAACAATCCTCAGTAGCGCCACATGCCATACGCCCTTTATCCACAGCTCTATAGCTCTAAGCCCCTGACCATATAACTCTCAAGTCCGCTTGCCTTCAGCGTCCTTATCTCACTCTCTACCTGCCACCTGTGCCTGTAATAGCTCCCAAACCTCTTCTTACTCAGCCTCCTGTTGCTAATCACCACTCTCTCCATGTCCGTGCCCTCATTGAGCCTGTATGCGTATACTGGCTTGTTAACTCCTGAGAGCTTTATCTCTTCAGGTTCAGGAAACCACAAGTCCCTCAATTTCTCTCCCGTATCCACGTCCACTCTGCCTTGACTTACGGCACATACGAAATCTACTTCTTGGAGCGTCAGGAAGTTAAGCAATCTGTCGCAGGTAAGGCCTGCATCGCGCATAGGAACACGAGTTTGGGAAAAAGAGTCTTGAGCTCTGGAAGTAGCTTTCCGAGGACGTTTATGAAAGCATCTGTCGGCTTTAAGCTCTGGAGCAGTTGAATGTGGATAGGGATTCTTAGGTTGTTTGCAGAGAGCATGATAACCAATGCTCTGTGAGCAAGAACTACTCTCTTGGAGGAAGGATCCCAAAGTCTTTTCACACCTTCAATCTTGGAACCTGTTTTTCTGAGGAGCGTGGTATCTGCGATAAGGAAGACGGGAGTATTATGAGAGAGGCTTGAGGCGAGCTTGCCTATTAGTCCTTCTGCAAGGTTTTGGATTAGAGGTAGGGGGTCAGAGTTTGAGGAGCTGAGGAATCTGGAGAATGTAGAGGCTGAATAGGTAGGAGAGGTTGACAGAGTGGGGGAGGAATGTGAGAAAATGTTAAGTAGTGATAAGTATTTAGCTTCATTCGTCATTGGACTCGCCTCCTTGGGGGAATTCCTCGGGGAGGTTCTTTTTTACATCTTGAGTCCTCTTTTGTCAAGTCGTGCAAAACTTTAGGTGTAAAAGTTCAAACAGTTTTAGCTATCTTTATATACTTACTGTCTCTTATTTTGAATGCTTCTAAGGTTCCTTCTAAAATATCAGTAACTACTTTATTAATATCCTTGTTCTCTAATGAACCATGTTTTGCAATGAACCTATAATTATTTGTCCTGTCTATTGTCACATTAATAATCTAGTCTGCATCGGCTACTACGGCTAAGTTTGGATTATGAGTAACCATGATAACTTGCCTGCGCTTCTTTGTTTCATTCAGGAAATGTATAAGAACCCTATATATGCTTTCGTTATCTAAATTTTCCTCGGGTTGGTCTATTACCAGTGGAATATCACTCTGATCAAGCATCAAATAAAATATTATTAGCAACGCACCCTTCTCACCTGGAGACAATAAGCTTAATTCTTTATCGCCAAGTTTAAGTTCATATTTAGGCTCTAAATAGTTGTCTATACAGAAAACAAAGGTATATAATTCTTTCAGATTTTCTTTTTTCTGCTCAATGTTCCTGCCTTTAACTTGCTTAATCGGAAATTTCTTATTTTCATTCCCAAAAAGATTTTTGTTCAATGCTTCAGTAATTTTTTTCAGAAAATTTTTTATGCCTTCTTCCGTTGAAAATGACACATTATTTAAAAG
>JALWEG010000055.1 GCA_027014155.1 Aquificaceae bacterium | reverse complement strand
TGAAGTATGAGATTTTAAGTTGATAGACTTTAGGTGTCTGGTTTTTGCGTTTTTCTATGGTGTTTTTAAGGCTCTCTTTTATTTTTTGTTTTTTATCCAGACTTGGTGCCATTTTGAAAGCCTCTATAATATTATACCGGATTAACGATTGGGGGATTTTGAGAGTTTTTAAAAATAGGTGCATTCTGGCATTTTTTCGTAAATTAATAATTATGGCGGAGGAGAGCAAAGAGAGGCTGGAACCCGGAAGCCTTGAGGAAGAGGTGGAGAACCTGAGGACGCAGGTATTCAAAATGCTGGAGCTGTGCTTACCTCCCAAGGAGGTAAGGAAGGAGGTTATCAGAAACGTCTATACCATAGAGCTCTCGGTGCTGAAAATCTTCAAGACCTTACTGGATTATCAGGTGGATAGGCTTGAAAAGAAGGTAAAGGCTCCCGAGAAGAAAAGAGCGAAGAGGGTTAAGATAGAGTGAGCATCACTCCCATACGCCCTCTATAGGATAGCCACAGAACTTGCACCTGCCTTTATCAATCTTAACGGCTAAAATTCTGTAGCCTTCTCTGAGGATTACCGCTCTGTCACACCTCGGGCAATAGGTACTTTCGTGCTCGTTGCCCACAAGGTTGCCCAAGTAAACGTATTTTAGTCCCGCTTCCTTGGCTATAAGGAAGGCGTCTTCCATATCCTCTTGCGGTGTGGGCGGAAGGTCGTAGGCTCGGTAATGGGGGAAGAACCTGGAAAGGTGCCAGGGCACGTAATCGCCCAGCTCCTTCACTATCCAGTCGGCCATGCTTCTCAATTGTTCCCGTGTTAAGTATTGTGGCACCAAAAGGGTGGTAAGCTCAATCCACTTTCCCCTTGAGAACACGAACTTTATGGTTTTCAACACAGGTTCAAGCCTGCCTTTGGAATAGAGCTTATAGGAGCGGTCTGAGAAAAATTTTAGGTCTATGCTGTAGGCGTCTATGACCTCGTCTATCTCCTCAAGGGCGGCTAAGCTCAGGTAGCCGGCGCTCACCATTATGTTCCTCAGACCCCTTTCCTTAGCGAGCTTGGCCACCTCAATCATGTACTCGGCGAATATGGTAGGGTCCGAGTAGGAGTAGGATATGCTTCGGCACCCGTTCTCCACAGCCTTCTCTACCACCACCTCCGGAGGAAGGAAGGTCTCTCTGTAGAAAGGATTCTCAAAGACCTCTCCTTTATCTATCTGGGATATCTCCCAGTTCTGACAGCCCTTGCAGTGGAGATTGCAACCGGGGGTGGCTATAGTTAAAGTTCTGTGTCCGGGTAGAAAGTGGAAGAGGGGTTTCTTCTCTACCGGGTCAACTGCGGCCGATATAAGGGAGCCGTACGTGTAGGTGTAAAGGCGTCCCCCTTCGTTCACCCTGACTCCGCAACTACCTACCGAACCTTCAGACAGAACGCAGGCCACGGGACAGAGGAGGCACCTCACCTTGCCTTTCTCTTCCTTCCACCAACGGGCCAAGCTTTTCATCAAGGTATAAAATACTTCCCTATATGGTTATATGGGGAAGAAATCCCATCTTGGAAGCTCTCAGGTCGGGGAAAAGCTTGGAGAAGATACTCGTAGCCCACGACTCCCGACCTCCTAAGGAGCTTCTCCTCTTAGCCAAGAGGGTGGGAGTTAAGGTTCAAAGGGTCTCAAGGGCCAAGGTAGAGGAGCTTGCGGGGACGAAGAAAACACAAGGGGTGATTGCTCTACTGAGTCCAGTGAGATACGTGTCGCCCCAAGAGCTTTTTGAGGACGTTCTGGGCAGTAAATCCTTCTTCATAGCACTTGACCACATAACCGACCCCCAAAATGTGGGGAGCTTACTCAGAACCTGCGAGGTGTTCGGGGGACGCGGTGCCCTACTGCCCAAGGACAGAGCCGCTCCCGTGAACGAGGTGGTGGTTAAAAGCTCCGCCGGTGCCGTATTCCATCTCAAGCTCTCTAAGGTTAGCAACCTGTCTAACTATCTAAAAGAGTTCTCCAAGATGGGCGGTTGGGTGTTCGCCGTAGAGAGGGGGGGAAGGGATATAAGGGAGTTAGAACCCGCTCTGCCCTGCTGCCTCATTTTGGGTTCCGAGGGGGAAGGAGTATCTAAGAAGCTTCTGAGCCTCGCGGACGAGGTGCTGTCCATACCCATGGAAGGCAGGGTTTCCTCTTTGAACGTGGGCGTGGCGGGTGCTGTGGCGATGTGGGAAATATACAGAAGGCGGGATTTCCCTAACGTATAATGAATACTCCCATGAGGACCGCAGACATAACCACCAAGATAGAGACCTTCAGAAGAGCCAAAGCTTACGGGAGGATAAAGCTAAACCCCGCCACGGTGAAGAGAATCCGTGAAGGCACGGTGCCCAAGGGCAACCTCGTAGAGGCTACAAAGCTGACGGGTATATGGGGTGCCAAGAAGACGGGAGAACTGCTACCCTTTTGTCATCCTATACCGGTGGACTTTGTGAGCGTAGAGGTCAAAGTAGGCGAGCGGCAGGTGGAGGTGCTCTCCGAAGTAAGGGGCATAGCCAGAACCGGCTACGAGATGGAGGCCCTGACGGCGGTATCTACCGCTCTCCTCAACGTTTACGACATGTGTAAGGCCTTGGATAAAGACATGGTCATAGAGGAGATTAAGCTCCTTGAAAAGGGTGGAGGCAAGTCAGACTGGGCCAAAGATATGGAAGGTGTGGTGGTTAAGGTGTTCAGTCCCAATAAAGAAATCCAACACCTCATTGAGGAGCACATAACCCGGCTCGGGGCCAAGCTGGGAGACGAGCCTCAGATTATACTCACCACCGAAGGTTCCGAGATATTGAGGGAGCTAAAGGGTATAGAGAGGGTGATAAGCCTTTACGACTTTAGAAGGCATACCACGGCCGTTAAGGAGGACATAAAGGTAGGCATAGACGATGACGGCAGATTGGTCGTGGAACTGCCCCGGGACAAGGAAAGGATAGAGTTCTTCTTTTCCACCTTCGGAGGACTTCTCAGAGGGCTTATATGAATAAGGTTCTCCTGTGCATCACGGGCGCAAGCGGAGCCATATACGGATACAGGCTTTTGGAGGTCCTGAGCAAGGAACACAGGGTTGATTTGGTAGTATCGGACTCGGGCAGGATAGTTCTTAGGGAAGAGCTGAGCAAAGACGTGTCCGCTCTGGCACAGATGGAAAACGTCTCCGTATATGAAAACAGAGACCTTACGGCCCCCGTAGCCAGCGGCTCGCGTCTGATTGAGTACAGGGGCGTTATCGTGGCACCCTGTTCCATGTCCACCTTGGCCAGCGTGGCCAAAGGGATAAACGATAATCTCATACATAGAGCCTGCGAGGTGGCCCTCAAGGAGAGAGTACCTTTGGTACTGCTGGTCAGGGAGATGCCCTACTCTAAGGTTCATATCAGTAATATGTTAGAGGCTCAGGAGGCGGGTGCCGTAATAATGCCGGCGAGTCCGGGTTTTTACCACAGGCCAAGCACTCTGCAGGAGCTGGTTGACTTCGTAGTGGGTAAGGTTTTAGATGCCTTAAGGATAGAGCACGGACTGTACAGGAGATGGAAGGCTTGAGGATAGGCATAGTGGGCATAGGCTTCATGGGCGGCTCGCTGCTGCTGGCCTTAAAGAGAGAGGGAGTTAGCTTTGATGCCTTCGCCATAGATATAAAGGAGAGGGCGCTGAAGGTGGCCAAGGAAAGGGGGATAATATCCGGAGGTGATACACGTCTGGAAGCCCTCAAAGAATTTGAGCCGGAGCTGGTAATCCTTGCCACACCGGTGAGGACCTTCAGAGGTATAGCGTCGGTTCTCAGGGATTTGTTAGACAAAAGGTGCATCATAACCGACCTGGGCAGCGTCAAGGGTGAAATCGTTTACGATATGGAGAATATACTGGGAGGCAGGTTTGTGGGCGGACACCCGATAGCCGGCACGGAGAAGTCGGGTGTTGAGCACAGCGTTTCAGACCTGTTTAAAGGTAAAAAGGTAATACTGACGCCGACCGAAAGGACGGACAAAGGAGCTCTGTCTTACGTAGAGAATCTCTGGAAGACCGTAGGAGCAAAGGTTGAATACATGGAGCCGGGGTTGCACGATTACGTGTTCGGTGCCGTATCCCACCTGCCCCACGCCGTAGCCTTTGCGTTGATAGACACACTGATGGACATGTCCAAAGAGGGAGGTGTCAACCTCTTCCTGTATCCGGGAGGAGGTTTCAGGGATTTCACCCGCATAGCCGCAAGCGACCCGGTCATGTGGAGGGACATATTCCTTGAGAACAGGGACAACGTTCTCTTGGCTCTTGAGCATTACATAAACTCCCTCTCAAAGCTCAAGGACATGATTGAGAGGGAAGACGGGGAGGCGATTCTTGAGTTTTTGAGGGAGGCCAAAGATAAGAGGTTGAAGCTGGAGGAGTTTTAAGATGGAGTTCGTAGTCAAGGAGACCGATGAGAGAACTTTCTTCCGTCTCGTCCTCGGCTTGGTGGTGCCCAGGCCCATAGCTTGGGTCTCCACCGTCAGCAAAGACGGTGTTCTGAACGCGGCACCCTTTAGCTTCTTCAACGCCGTGAACGATTATCCCCCCGTGTTCATGGTGTCCATAGGTGATAGGGACGACGGCTCACCCAAGGACACCATAAAAAACATACTTGACACGGGAGAGTTCGTTATAAACCTCGTCTCGGAAGAGAGTATCGGCCAGATGGTAAAAACCGCCGAAGAGCTGCCCCCACAAGTCAGCGAGTTTGAGACCGCGGGAATATCTCCGGAGGAGAGCAGATTAATTAAGGCCCCCAGAATTAAGGAATCTAAAGCCTCTTTTGAGTGTAAGCTCTATAAATATCTTAAGGTTTACGACATGCACTTAGTCTTAGGGGAAGCTCTGCTTTTGAGGGTTAAAGAGGGAATCACCGACCCGGAGGGCAGAGTTGATTTTAACGCATACAAACCCGTAGGCAGACTGGGAGGTAAGCTTTACGTAAGAGCCTACGGGAGCAGCCTTTTGGAGGTTGATTGAGTGGTGCCGGAGGCGGGAGTCGAACCCGCACGCCCCGAAGGGCACTGTCCCCTCAAGACAGCGTGTCTGCCAGTTCCACCACTCCGGCTAAGATTTCCAAGAAGCTTATATTATATACCATCGTGGAGCAACTTCCAAGACTCTACGCCATAACCGACAGGGAGAAGTACGGAAGAGACTTCTTGAAAACCTTAGAAAGGGTCCTGCAAAAGGGTGTGAAACTAATCCAACTGCGGGAAAAAACCCTTCCCGACGGGGAGCTATACCGGTTAGCTCTCAAGGTGAGGGAGCTAACGAAGAGATACGGGGCACTCCTATTGATAAACGAGCGCCTTGATGTGGCTCTCGCCGTGGGCGCGGACGGGGTTCATCTGCCCGAGAGGTCTCTGCCCCCGTCGGTGGTCAAGAGGGTGGCTCCGAAACTGCTCGTGGGCTTTTCCGCCCACGACCTTGAGTCCGCCCTTTACGCCGAAAGGGAGGGGGCCGACTTCATAACCCTGAGCCCCATCTTCAAAACCTCTTCTCACCCGCAAGCGAAACCCTTGGGAACTGCAAAGCTCATGGAGGTATGTAGCAGAGTTAGCGTTCCCGTCTATGCCTTGGGAGGGGTAAGCTGGAACAGAATAAAGACCTGCTATAAAGCGGGTGCTTACGGCATATCCGGGATTACAATATTTATAACATGATAATATACAGAACCAAGGATAGAATCCTCTACGAGGCACTTAAGTTATTTTCCAGCAAGGGTATAAAGGAAACTACCATAAGGGACATAGCCAAGGCGGTGGGCATAACCGAAGGGGCTATCTACAGGCACTTCAAGAGCAAGGACGAGATAGTGGAACGCCTCTTCTCCCATTACTCCGAGGAGCTGTACGAGGTTCTAAACGGAGCGCTTGAAGAGGGGGAGGACTTCAAAGGCAGGTTCAAAAATCTCGTGGGCAGCTTCCTTGAGTACATACTCAAGAATCCGGACGTCTTCAGGTATTTGGACATAGTTCACCTTCTGGGAAAGGCACAGATGGAAAACTCGGATAAGCTACCCATGAAGGCGGTCTACAGATTGATAGAGGAGGGCATAAGGGAGGGCTACATCAGGGAGGACGTAAAGTACGCCTCGGCCATTCTTGTGGGAACCATAGACAGAATTTTCATGTACAAGACTATGGGAATTCTGGAAGACGAGTTAGAACTAATAAAGGAGAGAACCTTCTCTATCCTCTGGGGCTGTCTCGTTGAATGCAGAAAAGGGGAAGACCCCGCTTAAGCGGGGTTGAAGGTAAACTCTCCGTCCTTGAAGTCTATAACGACCTTGTCTCCCTCTTTCACTTCACCCCTTATTATCTTGTCGGCCAAGGGCGTCTCCACGTACCTTTGCACCGTCCTTTTTAGGGGACGTGCTCCGTAGGCGGGGTCGTATCCCCTCATGACCAGCTCTTTCTTGGCGCTTTCTGTCAGCTCTATGCTCATATTTCTGTCGGCCAGTCTCTTGTTTACCGCGGCGATGAGCAGGTCTATTATCTGGGATAGCTCCTTCATGGTCAGGGGCTTGAAGACGATGATATCGTCTATCCTGTTGAGGAACTCGGGCCTGAAGTAGAGCTTTAGGTCTTCCAAGACCTTCTCCTTGGCCTTCTCAAACTCCTTGCTTACCACTTCCTCATCGGCATCAACGGGTATGTTAAGAAGGTACTGGGAGCCGATGTTGGAGGTCATTATTATCACCGAGTTCCTGAAGTCCACCGTCCTTCCCTGGGAGTCGGTCAGTCTTCCGTCGTCAAGAACCTGCAGGAAGAGGTCAAAGACTCTGGGGTGAGCCTTCTCTATCTCGTCAAGGAGTATCACCGAGTAGGGCTTTCTCCGAACCGCTTCAGTCAGCTTTCCACCTTCCTCGTATCCTACGTATCCGGGCGGTGCGCCTATCAGCTTGGCTACCGAGTGCTCCTCTTTGAACTCGGACATGTCCAGCCTTATCAGGGCGTCCTCGTCTCCGAAGAGCAGCTCCGCCAGAGCCTTGGAAAGCTCCGTCTTACCCACGCCGGTAGGTCCCAAGAAGAGGAAGCTGGCTATGGGTCTCTTGGGGTCCTTGAGTCCGGCTCTGGCTCTCCTTACCGCCTCGGATACCGCCTTGACCGCATGCTCCTGGTCAACCACCCTCTTGTGCAGCTCCTCTTCCAGTTTGAGGAGTCTCTCCATCTCCTCCTCTTTCAGCTTGGTGGTGGGTATTCCGGTCCACTCGGATACCACCTGCGCCACGTCGTCCCAGCCGACCACCAGCTCCTCCGCCTTCTTGCTCTCCAGCTCTTTCAGTTCCTTTTCCAGCTTGACCTTCTCAATCTTGAGCTGGGCTTCCTTCTCGTAATCACCCTTCTCCGAAGCCTTGAGTATCTCCTCGTCCAGCTCTCTTATCTTCTCCTGCAGGGTGTTTAGCTTGACGCTCGCGCTCTCTAAGCTCTCCAAAAGCTCCTGCTTCTCCTTCTCCAGCTTAGCCTTCTCAATCTTGAGCTGTGCCTCCTTCTCGTAATCACCCTCAAGGTTCGCCTTCACTATCTCCTCTTCCAGAGACTTTATCTTCCTCTCCACCTCCTGCACTTCCGGAGGTAGGCTCACTGAGGCCAATTTCTTGCGTGCGGCGGCCTGGTCAAGGGCGTCTATGGCCTTATCGGGTAGCTTTCTGAAGGTCACGTACCTTCTCGTGAGCTTTACCGCCGCCTCCATGGCCTCGTCGGAAATCTTAACTTTGTGGTGTTGCTCAAGTTTGGGTCTCAGACCTTTCAGTATCTCAAGGGTCTCCTCCTCGGAGGGTTCATCAACGTATATGGGCTGGAACCTCCTCTCTAAGGCGGGGTCCTTCTCTATGTACTTTCTGTACTCGTCCACGGTGGTGGCACCTATAACCCTTATCTCTCCCCTTGCGAGTGCCGGCTTCATCATGTTGGCCGCATCAACCGCTCCTTCCGCCTTTCCGGCACCCACTACCGTGTGTATCTCGTCTATGAAGAGTATGACGTTGCCTTTCTCCTTTACCTCCTCAAGTAAAGCCTTCAGCCTTTCCTCAAACTCACCCCTGTACTTGGAGCCTGCCAGCAGAGAGGCCATATCAACGGTCACTATCTCCTTGTCCTGGAGTTCCGTGGGCACCTCCTTGTTGACTATCCTCTGGGCTAAGCCTTCCACTATGGCGGTCTTACCCACGCCGGGGTCTCCCACCAAGACGGGATTGTTCTTGGTTCTTCTTAAGAGAACCTCTATCACCTGGTTAATCTCCCTCTCCCTGCCTACTACGGGGTCAAGCTTGCCTTCTTTGGCCATCTGGGTTAGGTTTATTCCGAACCTCTCAAGGGCGGACTTCTCCTCCTCTTTTAGCTCCTGACCTACGTCCTTCATAGTCTTCTCACCTCCTATAGCTTGATTTATCAGCCTTCCCCCCACCGTATCCTTAGCCTCTATGAGGGCCGCGGCGAGATGGGAAGGTTGCACCTGAGACTCTCCCTCGCTGACCGCCTTATCTTGGGCGGCCTCAAGAACCTTAACCAAGTTCTGGGAGTAATCAAAGGAGGGCTCTTTGCCAAAGACCCTCCTGGCCACCTTGTCTATCACCCTGTCGGGTGATACACCTATGTCCCTTATCTGTTCCAAGAGGGAAGAGCTTTCCAGCGCCTTCCTGACGAGTCCGTCTATGGAGAGTCTGTTCTCCAAGAAGGCCTTAACGTCTTCGGGCTTGAATACCCCCGTAAGGCTCTTCTCTACGCTCTGGAGCTGCCTCCTGTAGTTGGCCTCTATGGACTCCAGCCTCCGCAACTCCACCTGGAGGCTTTCCAGAGACCAGAAGTCTCCGTATCTCTTGGCCTCCTCTATCTCTCTGAGGAGCTTTCTCTTGGCCGAGCTTATCTTGCTCAGCTCCGCCTGAACTCCGCCTATGTCGGATTTCACCTGCATTATTTGGCTTCTTAGATTGATTAGGTGTTTCGCCTCCTGCTCGGCCGCCTTCTCCACCTGCTCAAGGAGGTTGTTTATGTATTCCTTGACCCTCTTTAGGAACTCCTCCCTCGGAATTCCCTTCTTCTCAATGTACTTACTCAGGGGGGATTTCTCCTCGCTCAAAAAGGCCAAAAGCAGGTGGTCTGTGTCAACCTTGCTCTCTTTGAACTGCCTCGCTATCTCCTTGGCCTTGCTCAGGTAATCAAGAGCTTTGGCGGAAAACAGATTCTCGCTTATCATTCCCTAACCTCCATCAGCTTAAATTAAAATTATAATATTTCTTGAGTATAGTTTTGTCAAGTTCTTATGTGAGCCTTCCGGAACTCCCTCCAGTCAAGTATCTCAAGTCCCACGACTTTCCTCTGTCCGTTGTAGTCAACCACAGCGCCGAGCTCTTCGGTCAGCGCCTCTATACACTTCCAACCTTCTGTCAAAAGTAAGTATCCTTGCTCCAAGCTTTTTGGACGCCTTCAAAAGAACGGTATCCACAAAGCTAAGATTACAGTTTCTTTCCTTCATTTCCTTGAGGATTTCACCAACGGTAGCGGCCTCCTGAACCACGAGGGAATGAGTTGTAAAGTCAAGGAGCGTAAGTCTGAGAGTTAGGACAGAAAGTAGCGAAAGTCCAATCTTAATACCGCTCGGCTTAGCATTGGAGTTAAATACGGGCCGTTGGCTGTTAAAATATAACCATCATGGCGAGAAAACTGGGTATGGCGTTCTTGCTCGCGGGAAGCGTATTCCTGACGTCCTGTGCGGAGCTTCTGGTGCTGGGTGCGGCTGCGGGAGCCGGAGGCTACGTAGGCTATAAGGCGGCCAAGGAGGGCTACTCCGTGGAGGTGGAGCCTCCGGTAAAGATAAAGAAGAAGTCCAGAGAGGAAGACTTTTAAGTATGCTTCTCAAGGTCGTGCCCGTGGGTCCTTTGGCGGTGAACTGCTCTATACTGGTTGATGAAGAGAGCAGTGAGGCGGTGGTTATAGACCCGGGAGCCGAGGCGGACAAGCTGATAGGTATTCTCAAAGAATACAAACCCAAGGCCATAATAAACACCCACGGACACATAGACCACGTGGGACAGGTCAAAAAGGTGAAAGAGGCCTTTGATATACCCTTTCTGCTCCATGAAGGGGATATTTTCCTAATAAACGACGAGATATGGAGGGGATTCGCCTCCCACATAGGTGCCGTGGAATGTCCCGAGCCCGACGAAACTCTAAAAGAAGGTATGGAGTATCGGCTTGGAAACATCAGGGTAAGGGTTCTCCATACCCCGGGACATACGCCCGGTTCCTGCTGCCTTTACGTAGAGGAGGAGAAGGTGCTTATCGCCGGCGACTTGCTGTTTAAGGGAGGAGTGGGTAGGTGGGACCTGCCGGGAGGCAATTTAGAGGCGCTCAAAGCTTCATTAAATAGAATATTTTCCGAAATGGAGGAGGACACCCTCGTGGTGTGCGGCCATTACGATGAGACAACGATTGGATACGAGAGGAGGTTCAATCCTTACCTGCACGGGGGGCTCTGATTGGAGCTGATTGTAGAGCTGAGGGAAGTTTACAAGGAGATAGAAGGCAGAGAGATTCTACGGAATATATCCTTCGCCGTTCCAAAAGGGAAGATTTTTTCCATAATAGGCGGCAGCGGTAGCGGCAAGACTTCAATAACTAAGCTCATGGTGGGGCTCTGGAAACCCACAAAGGGTAAGGTCTTCCTCTTCGGCGAAGATATATCTTCTCTCTCCCTTCAGGGATTGGACTCTCTGAGAAGACGCATAGGCTACGTGTTTCAGGAGGGAGCACTCTTTGATAGCCTCAAGGTGTGGGAGAATGTGGGTTTTTACTTTTTAGAGCACAGCGATATGAAGGCTCACGAGATAAAGGAGTTAGCTTTAGAGAAGCTCAGGCTGGTTAACCTTGACGAGAGCGTCCTTGAGCTTATGCCCTCGGAGCTTTCCGGCGGCATGAAGAAGAGGGTGGCGATAGCTCGGGCCATGGCCACTCAACCCGACCTGATAATCTACGACGAGCCTACCTCCGGACTTGACCCCATAACCAGCCGGGTGATAGACTCTCTCGTTTTAGAGCTAAACAGGAAAACGGGGATAACGGCCGTGGTGGTGACCCACGATATGATTTCCGCCTTTTCCATATCCGACAGGGTTATACTCATACGCTCGGGCGAGATAGTGGTAGAGGGCACCCCGCAGGAGGTGCTAAGTTCCGATAACCCCTTCGTGCAGGAATTCGTAGGAGGTATGAAGGACTGCTTATCTGGAAAAGGAGCTTAAGTCCCGTAGCTCTATTCTTTCTTGCGGGGGTTCTGGTATCGCTCGGCTTTATGTATTTGACTTACGATAGAGCCTTCAGCACCCATAAAAGCATAGAAATAGACAACGTAAGCTACTCTTTCAAAAACGCGGTTAATGGCTACCGAAGGTTAGCCGATTACATATACGAGGCCAAATTCAAGGACGAGCGTCTCCTTGAGCTTTTGAGCCAAGCCAATTCTACACGGGACAGGAAACTAAGAGAATCCATAAGGGAGAAAATTTATACCGTCCTCAAGAGCGATTACGAAATTCTCAGAAAGCTGGGTATAAAACAGTTCCACATACACTTAGCCGACGGTCTAATTTCCTTTATCAGATTCCACAGACCACGGCTGTGGGGAGATTCCCTCTCAGAGGTACGCAGAACCTTAGAGAGGTGTGTAAAAGAGGCGAAGCCCATCCACGGATACGAGGAAGGACGAATATACAGCGGTTTTAGGAACGTCTATCCCCTCATGTACAGGGGGAAGGTGGTGGCTACGGTGGAGATAAGCGTGGGACTTAATGCGGTAGCCACGCAAACTCTGATGGACAAAGCCGAAGACTACGCCAAGATAATCATAAAAAGGGATCTGGTGGAAAAGAAGGTATTTTTAAAGGAGAAGGAACTCAATTACCGGGTTTCCACCTTAAGCTCACGATTTATGGAAGATAAGAGCAGGGAAGAGCTTGTGTGGGCTATACCTGACAACAGAACGAGTGAGAGGGTAAGGGACATAGACCCGCATCTTCGTCCCCGTATAAAGGGCAAGCTCTCCAAGTTTGAATCCTTTAGCGAAGCCATATTCTTAGACGGCATGCTGTATCACGTAATATTTATCCCCTTCAAAGAGATAGGGGGCGAGTGGGCGGGATACTTGGTCTATTACCAAGAGGATAAACACTGGCTCAGGTTCTCCTTCTCCATGCTGGGGGCATTGGTCTTCTTCTTCGTAATTTACACCCTCCTCTTCTTTGCCATATACAGGCTCTACACAAAGGTATTAGAGCTAAAGTCCGTTGACACCTTAACGGGAGCCTGGCAAAGGGGGTTCGGTCTCGGTCTTGTGGATAAATTAATCGCTCGGAGAGATAAAAGGGAAACGCCCTTATCTGCCATATTTATAGACATAGATAACTTTAAGAAGATAAACGATACCTTCGGCCACGATGTAGGGGATAAGGTTCTGTCCACGGTTGCACAATTGATAAAGGACAGATTGCGGCAGAAAGACATCTTTCTAAGATACGGCGGTGAGGAGTTTCTGGTAATCCTGCCGGATACGGGGCTAAAGGGTGCGATGAAGCTGGCAGAGGATATAAGGCGGAGAGTGGAGCAAGCCAATCTGGAGGGGATAGGTAAGATAACCGTAAGCATAGGCGTAGCCCAGATGAGGAGAGGTGAAGAGGTGATAGAGCTTATAAATAGAGCGGACGAGGCCATGTATAAGGCTAAGGCCAAGGGTAAGAACCGGGTGGAGGCGGCAGAGTGAACTTACCTTCGTGTTAGAATCTTTATCTCTGGAGGGATAGATATGAGTGCCGTTTGTATAGATTCTATAAAGGAGAAGGTTTTAGAAGGTAGGAGGCTCAGTCCCCAGGAGGCCTTGGAGCTCTATAGGAACACCTCCTTAACTGAGCTGGGTTTTCTGGCCAACTGGGTGAGAGAGAGCAAACACCCGGAGGGTATAGTTACCTTCGTTATAGATAGAAACGTCAACTACACCAACGTGTGTATAGCCGGGTGCAAATTCTGCGCCTTCTACAGGAGAAAGCGGGACGAGGACGCCTACACCTTAGACATAGATACCGTGCTGCAAAAGGTTCAGGAGCTGGTAAGCTGGGGAGGAACCACCCTTCTGATGCAGGGGGGTATAAATCCCGACCTGCCCCTGAGCTTTTACGAGGAGATGATTTCTTCTATAAGGGAAAGGTTCCCTCAGGTTCAGATACACTGCTTCTCCGCGCCGGAGATTGTGTACTTGGCCAAGCTTGAGAGGCTGAGCGTGAGGGAAGTTCTCCAAAGGCTAAAGGAGGCGGGACTTATGTCCGTTCCCGGCGGGGGTGCAGAGGTTCTCTCCCAAGAGATAAGGGACAGGGTGTCTCCAGGTAAGTGCTCGGTAGAGGAGTGGGAGCAGGTTCACATAACCGCTCACGAGCTGGGCATGACCACGACCGCCACCATGATGTTCGGACACTTAGAGAGCATAGAACACATAATTGAACACCTGACCCGCATAAGGAGCATTCAAGACAGAACCGGCGGATTTACCGCCTTCATACCTTGGACCTTCCAGAAGGGGAATACGGAGCTGGATTTCGTAGAAACCGCCTCCTCGGTATATTACCTGAAGGTCTTAGCCCTCTCAAGGATATTTCTTGACAACTTTGAGAACGTGCAAAGCTCTCACGTGACCCAAACCATGCAGATAGGTCCCGTAGGCCTTCACTTCGGTGCCAACGATTTGGGGAGCGTTATGATAGAGGAGAACGTCATATCCTCTACCGAGTTCAAGGTGAGCATTCCCAAAGTGGAGGACATGGTAAACGCCATAAGAGGAGCGGGGTTTACTCCCGCCCAGAGGGACACCTACTACAGGATTCTCAAGGTGTTCAATTAAGATGAAGGTTTTTATTCTCTGCGGAGGTAGCGGAACACGCCTATGGCCCATATCCCGCGAGGAGTTTCCCAAGCAGTTCGCCCGTATATTTTCAGAGAACTCCCTGTTCCAGGAGAGCGTCAGGAGAGCCTTGAGCCTAACCTCCGAAGAAAACCTCTACATCATAACCGGCAAGAAGTACGAGTGGATTATAAAGAGCGAGCTTGAGGAGATAGGCATAAAAAGAGCCAAAATAATTACCGAACCCGTAGGCAGGAATACGGCTCCCGCCATAGCTTTGGGACTGAAACACTTAGTTGACGAGGAAACTCCCGAGGAGGAGGACATCTTAGTCCTTCCATCGGACCACCTGATAAGGGAAGTAGAAAGTTTCAAAGGGGCGGTAATCTCTGGAAAAGAGCTGGCGAAAGAGGGTTTCATAGTGCTCTTCGGAGAGAAACCTACCTATCCGGAAACAGGCTTTGGATACATAAAGCTGGGAGAAAGGCTAAAGGGCGGCTACCGGGTGGAGAGGTTTGAGGAAAAGCCCGATTATCCACGGGCGAAGGAATACGTAGAAGGCGGCAAACACCTTTGGAACTGTGGCATATTCCTATTCAAACTGGGCAGGATACTGAAGGACTACCAACGCTTGATGCCGGACATAGACATGGAGAAGGACTTGGAGACATTCTTGGAAGGCTTTCCGGCTCTGGAAGACATATCCTTTGATTACGCCATACTTGAGAGAACCCAAAACATAGCGGCCGTGCCCGTCAGTATGGGCTGGAGCGATGTAGGCTCCTGGAAGGCCGTATTTGACAACTTTGAGAGGGATTCGGACAACAACGCCCTCAGGGGAGACGTTATACCCGTAGGTGTGCGAGACTCCCTTATTCTCTCTTCGGAGAACAAGCTGGTGGTAGGTATAGGTCTGAGGGACTTTCTGCTGGTCAACACGGAAGACGTGACGCTGATAGTCTCCAAACAGGACTCCCAAAGGGTCAAAGATGTAGTCAAACTTCTGAAAGAGAGAGGGGACAGGAGGGTGGAAGAGCACGTATCCTCCTACACGCCCCACGGTGTATATACCCTTTTAGACGAGGGAGACAGGTTCAAGATTCGCAAGATTCTCATGAAACCCTCTCAGAAGACGCCCCTTAAGATGCACCATCACAGAACCATGCACTTGGTAGTGCTAAAGGGAACGGCCAAACTTAGGCTAAGGAGCGATAGCTCATTTCTTCACGAAAATGAGAGTATCTTCGTTCCCAAATCAACCCCTTACAGCATAGAGAACGTGGGCAAGGTTCCCTTAGAGCTGATAGAAGTTCAGAGCGGGGAATACTTGGGTACGGACGACGAAGAGCTGCTGGAGTAGGCCTCTATAAACTCACTGCACCACCCCGATATGCTCCCGGCACCCATAAAGAGGAGAACGTCCCTTCCCAAATACCGGCTTATAAGCTCAAAGGTCTCCTCTTTAGTCCGAGCGAACATGGCACCGCACCTGCGGGCCAGCTCCTCTGCACTTACGCCGTAGATATTTTCCTCACTGGCAGGGTATATGTCCGTCACTATCTTCTTCTTTACACTCCCCAAAACCTCAACGAAGTCCTCAAAGAGGAGATGCGTCCGCGAGAACCTGTGGGGCTGAAACACGAGGAACACTTCCCTGTCCGGGTGAAGCTCCTTAACCGCCTCTATAACGGCTCTTATCTCCGTCGGGTGATGTCCGTAGTCGTCGTAAACGGGGACGCCTCCCACCGACCCCCTGAAGTCAAGCCTCCTTTCCGCGTTTCTGAACTCCCGCAGGGAGTCGGCTATCCTGTTTATATCGTCGCTTATCTGAAGCGCCACCGCCACAGCCGCAAGGGAGTTATAAACGTTATGCCTGCCGGCTATGCCCAAGTGTATCCTTCCAAGGTCCTTACCCTCGTATATCAGGCGGTAAGAGTAGGTGCCGTCCTCTATCTTTAAGTCCTTAGCGCTCAGGTGAGCCTGACCGGTTATGCCGTAGGTTATCACCTTTTTGTCAATCCCTTGAGCCAGCTGTCTGAGATGGGTATCGTCGGCGTTCACCACGGCAAAGCCGTAGAAGGGAACTTTGGATAGAAACTCTCTAAAGGCCTCTTTGACCTTATCAAAGCTCCGGTAGTAATCAAGATGTTCCCTATCCACGTTGGTGGCCACCGCAACCACCGGCGAGAGCTTTAGAAAGGAGCCATCGCTCTCGTCAGCTTCCGAGAGTATCAGCTCGCTCTCACCGAGTCTCGCGTTGCTACCGAACTTTCTGAGGATACCTCCTATTATCACGGTGGGGTCGTGTCCTAAGTCGTGGAGTATGTGGGCGAGCATAGAGGTGGTCGTGGTCTTTCCGTGGCTTCCGCTGACCGCTATGCCCTCTTTCACCCTGAAGAGTTCCGCCAGCATGTCGCCTCTGGAGATGGTGGGAATGCCCAACTCCTTAGCCCTCTGAAGCTCGGGGTTGTCCTGAGAGACGGCCGAGGAGTAAACTACCACCTGGGCCCCATCTACGTTCCGTGCTCTGTGGCCTATGTGAATCCGCGCCCCCTTTTCCCTGAGAGCCTTTACGTTCCTGTTCTCTTTTACGTCCGAACCCGACACCTCGTAGCCCATCTCTATGAGGATTTGAGCTATACCGCTCATTCCTATACCGCCTATGCCTACGAAGTGAAACCTCTTTATCTTTTCCCTGAACATGTTTTGGCTCTTAAAAATTGTATAATAGACCGATAATATGAGCGTAGGAGAGGGCAACGGCGGGATAGATATAAACACGCTTTTCCTGCATCTGTCGGTAATCCTAATCTCGGCAAAGATATTCGGAACGCTCTTTAAGCGTTTCGGGATTCCCCCGGTTTTGGGTGAGGTCTTTGCCGGCATAGTTCTGGGTCAGAGCCTTTTCGGATTTATAGAGCTTACAGAGGCCATAAAGGTATTGGCGGAGCTGGGAGTTATACTGCTGCTCTTTGAGGTAGGCCTTGAGGCGGACATCTACATGCTCGTTAGGGTAGGACTCTGGGCCATGGCTGTGGCCACGGTGGGTGCCGCTTTACCCTTTGCGGGCGGCTTCATCATATCCTACTACTTCTTTGAGCTTCCGCTCATAGGCTCCCTATTCATAGGGGGTGCTCTAACGGCAACCAGTATAGGTATCACCGTCCGAGTTCTTACGGATTTAAATAAACACAAGGAGAGGTTTGCCCAGATAGTTCTGGGGGCGGCGGTCTTAGACGACATAATGGGCGTTATAATTCTGGCCGCCCTGTACGAGTTTTCCAAAACCAAAGAGGTTCATTTAGACGCTACGGTAAACCTAATCGTGCACATAGCGGTCTTTTTCGTTTTGGCACCCATAATTGCCAACATACTGGCCAAGATTCTGCAGTGGATTGCGGTCAAGGCCAACGACATAGACATAGTTCCACCTTCCGTAATGGCTCTCATACTCCTGTTTGCCTACGGAGCTCACAAATTCGGCTCGCCGGCCATACTGGGTTCCTTCACGGCGGGATTGGCGCTCTCAAGGCGCTTCGTTATACCCTTTGCCGCAGCTCTCAGACTGGACGAGAAGATTCTCCATAAGGTTGAGGAGGGCATCACTCCCTTAGTGTGGACCCTGGCACCCATATTCTTCGTTTCCGTGGGACTGGCTCTCAACCTGAAGGCTATAGACTTCACCTCTTCCCACTTCTGGCTGTTTTCCGGCTCTCTGATAGTTGTCGCTATAGTAGGCAAGGTGCTGGCCGGATTCGTGGTTCCCGGCAGCTTTAAAGAGAGGCTCAACATAGGGCTGTCCATGATGCCCCGCGGGGAGGTGGGACTGATATTCGCCGAGTTCGGTAGGAGCTTCCACGCCATAGACGAGCTTAGCTACGCTGTTATAGTTTTCGTGGTAGCCATAACTACCCTGCTGGCACCCATATTCTTAAAACTCAACGCCAAGTGAGCAGTTATGATTCCCGTAAAGGACATAAACCCCTCAAGGAGCACCCCCGTAGTAAACATAAGTATCATCGTTATCTGCGTTGCCGTCTGGCTTTACGAATGGCGTTTGGAGAAAATTCTGCTCCCAACCCTCCACGGAGCCGTCCCGGCCATTGAGCTGTTCATACGCAAGTTCGGTCTCGTTCCGGCGGAATTCCTAAGCAGACCTTACACCTTGATAACCCACATGTTTCTGCACGGAGGTTGGTTTCACCTGATAGGGAACATGTGGTTCCTGTGGATATTCGGAGACAACGTGGAAGACAGACTGGGCAAGCTCAGATACCTTTACTTCTATATCCTGTGCGGACTCGGAGCGGCCTTTACCCAGACCTTTATAAGCCTGCTCTTCGGGAGCGGGCAGGTTCCCATGGTGGGAGCCAGCGGTGCCGTCAGCGGCATATTGGGAGCCTATCTAAGAATGTTTCCCCATGCAAGGGTTCTGGCTCTCGTGCCCATATTCATATTCTTCACCTTTATGGAGCTTCCCGCGGCCATATTCATAGGCTTCTGGTTTCTTATTCAAGTGGTAAACGGCCTCATATCCCTACCCTTCATAGGTATGGGTGGCGTGGCCTGGTACGCTCACATAGGAGGATTCTTGGTGGGCTACCTTCTTGTGGACAAAATGATTAAGAGGAACCAGAGTTATTATTACTGATGGACTACGAATACGTTATAGACAAGGCCTCTTTCCCAAAACTAATCTCAAGCCTGAAGCCCGCACCTTACATATTCCTTGATACGGAAACTACGGGAGACAAGATAAGGCTCGTCCAGATAGGCGATTACGCAAACATATTCGTTATAGACCTCTTTGAGGTTCCTGAAGCGGTGGAGGTTCTGCAGGTTTTGCTCTCGGCCAAGGGTATAATAGGCCACAACCTAAAGTACGACCTCAAGTATCTCTACAGATACAACATACATCCCTACGCCACCTTTGACACCATGATAGCCAGTCAGCTTTTGGGCTTTGAGAAGCTCTCTCTGAGCCACGTGGCGAGGGTTCTGCTGAGCAAGAGTTTAGACAAATCCTTCCAGGCATCGGACTGGGCCAAGGGCACCCTTGACAGAGAACAGATAGAGTACGCGGCCACCGACGTAGAGGTTCTGAGGGGCATCTTTGACATTCTCCGGGAGAGGTTGAACTCGCTGCCGGAGGTTGAGAGGGGTAGCGAGCTACTAAGGTCGCGAACCGCCCGCATCTTCGGTCTCAAGAATCCTGCCGCGATAGTGGAGATGGCCTTCGTTCAAGAGGTGGCCAAGCTGGAGCTCAACGGCATACCCGTTGATGCCCAGGAGATAGAGAAACTGGAAAAGGAGTTCGGCAGAAGGTTGCAGAAGAAGATGATGGACTTCATCATCAAGCACAGAACCGACCCCCTTTCCACGAAACAGCTGGGCAGACTACTTACCGAAAGGCTCGGCCTGAATCTACCGCTCACCATGAAGGGCAACGTGGCCACCGACGACAAGACCTTGTCCGAGTTCTCCCACGTTAGGGAAGTGCAGGAGATACTGGAGATAAGGAAGATTAAGAAGGCCTTAGACAAGCTCAAGGAGCTGAGAACCCACATAAGGAACTCAAGGGTATTTCCGGAGTTCAGGCAGATAGGCGCCATAACCGGCCGCATGTCCTCTTCCAATCCCAACGTCCAGAACATACCCAGAGATATGAGAGGACTCTTCAAAGCTTCCGAGGGGAAGGTCCTCGTGATAGCCGACTTTTCCCAGATAGAACTTAGGATAGCCGCAGAATACGTAAGGGACGAGCGAATGATGGAAGCAATCAGACAGGGAAGAGACCTGCACCGCTACACGGCCTCTTTGGTATTGGGGAAACCCGAAACTGAGATTTCCAAAGAGGAGAGACAGCTGGCCAAGGCTCTCAATTTCGGACTCATATACGGCATATCCGCCAAAGGGCTTGCCGATTATGCGAGAACCAGCTACGGCGTGGAGATTTCCCTGCAGGAGGCGGAAAGGTTCAGGAAGAGGTTCTTTGAGGCCTTCAAAAGCTTCAGGGACTGGCATGCGAAGGTAAAGGTACAATTGAGAGAGGAAAGGGAGGTCTCCGGCAGCACCCTCTTGGGAAGACCCTTCAAGGCCACCACATTTACAGATGCGGTCAATTATCCCATTCAGGGAACTGGAGCAGACCTCCTAAAGCTGGCGGTTCTCATGTTTGAGGTGGAGATAAAGAGAACCAACCTTGAGGCGAAGCTGGTTAACCTCGTTCACGACGAGATAGTGGTGGAAACGAGAAAGGATATAGCCGACGCGGTAAAGGCCTGTCTTGAGGAGGCCATGCGCAAGGCAGGTAAGATGGTATTGCGGGACATACCGGTTGAGGTGGAAAGCACCGCAAGTCCCAGCTGGAGCAAGTGAGCTACTAATCGTCGGAATGGGGTGAGAGTATAGCCTTTAGAAGCTCCCTGTTCATTCTCGCTATGTTCTCCAAAGAGATTTCTTTGGGACATTCCACCTGGCACGCTCCTATGTTGCTGCAGCTTCCGAATCCTTCCCTTTCCATCTGCAAGAGCATATTTTTCACCCTCCTCTTGGCCTCAAGCCTGCCCTGAGGTAGGAGTGCCAAGTGGGATACCTTGGCGGCGACAAAGAGGGTAGCCGAGGCGTTCTTACAGGTGGCAACGCAGGCTCCGCACCCTATACACGTGGCCGCATCAAAGGCCCTGTCCGCGTCCTGCTTCGGTATCAGTATCGTATCCGCGTCGGGAGGGTTTCCTATGGTATCCACCGATATGTACCCACCGGCCGCCATGATTCTATCAAAGGCGCTCCTGTCCACCACCAGGTCCTTTATTACCGGAAAGGGCTTAGCTCTCCAAGGTTCCACATATATCGTCTGTCCGTTTTTGAACATTCTCATGTGGAGTTGGCAGGTGGTCATACCTTTACCGGGTCCGTGGGCTCTCCCGTTTATGTAAAGTCCGCAGGTGCCGCATATGCCTTCCCTGCAGTCGGAGTCAAAGGCCACCGGTTCCTCTCCCCGCTTTATGAGGTTGAAGTTGAGTATGTCCAGCATCTCCAAGAAGGAGTTGTCGGGAGAGATACCGGAGACCTCGTAATCTACCATCTTGCCCGGGGAGTTCCTATCCTTCTGCCGCCATATCTTGAGCTTAAACCTCATGCTCTCCATCACTTATAGCTCCTGTGCTTTACCTCTACAAACTCAAAGACAAGGGGCTCCTTATGGAGCCTTTCTTTGGATATGTCCTCGCCGGTGTATTCCCACGCAGCCACGTAGCTGTAGTTCTCGTCGTCCCGCAGGGGTTCCCCGTCCGGGGTTTGATACTCCTCCCTGAAGTGGGCTCCGCAGGACTCGTTTCTGTGAAGGGCGTCCATACACATCAGCTCTGCAAGCTCCAAGAAGTCGGCAAGTCTCAAGGCCTTCTCAAGCTCGTGGTTTAGGCCTTCCACCTTCGGAACTGCCGCTTCCCTGTAGAATTCCTCCCTTATGGCTCTGATATCGGATATGGCCTCCTCCAAACCCTTGGCGTTCCTGACCATACCGCACTTATCCCACATCACCCTGCCCAGCTCCCTGTGGAAGTAATCAACGGGCGTCCTGCCTCCGTTCTTCGTCAGGCGCTCAATCTTATCCCTCACTTCTCTCTCGGCTCTATCAAAGGCAGGGTGGTCGGTAGGAATATCGCCGGTTCTTATATCGTCCGCCAGGTAGTCCCCTATGGTGTAAGGGAGTATGAAGTAGCCGTCGGCCAAGCCCTGCATCAGAGCGGAGGCTCCCAGCCTGTTGGCACCGTGGTCCGAGAAGTTGCATTCGCCTATGGCGTAGAGTCCGGGCACGGTTGTCATGAGGTTGTAGTCCACCCACAGTCCGCCCATGGTGTAGTGGGAAGCGGGATATACCTTCATGGGTGTCTCAAGGGGGTCCTCTCCCGTTATCTTCTCATACATGTGGAAGACGTTGCCGTACTTGGCCTCAAGGACCCTTCTACCCAGCCGAATTATGGTTTCCTCCGAAGGTGAGTGTATGCCCAGCCTGTTTGCTTCCAGAGTCCCGTAATGCTCCAGAGCCGAGTGGAAATCTAAAAATACCGCGTCTCCTCCCGGGTGGATACTGTATCCCGCATCGCACATTCTCTTTATGGCCCGCGAGGCTATATCCCTGGGCACGAGGTTTCCAAAGGCGGGATAGAGCCTCTCTAAAAAGTAGTCCCTGTCCTCTTCCGGTATGTCCGCCGGAGATTTAATGCCCTCCCTTATGGCCTCTGCGTCTTCCAGCCTCCTTGGAACCCACACCCGTCCGTCGTTTCTTAGGGACTCGGACATCAGAGTAAGCTTGGACTGATACTTGCCGGAAGCCGGTATGCACGTGGGGTGTATCTGGGTAAAGCAGGGATTGGCGAAGAAGGCACCACGTTTATGGGCATTCCACGCCGCAGAGGCGTTGGAGTTCACGGCGTTGGTGGAAAGGAAGTATATGTTGCCGTATCCTCCCGTTGCGAGGACTACCGCATGCGCCGAGTGTCTTTCCAGCTCCCCCGTGAGCATATTTCTGACTATTATTCCCCTCGCCTTGCCGTCTATGAGAACCAGGTCCAGCATCTCTCTGCGGGTGTAAAGCTTGACCTTACCCAGCCTAACCTGTCTCATGAGGGCCGAGTACGCACCCAGCAGCAGTTGCTGTCCCGTCTGTCCTTTGGCGTAAAAGGTTCTTGAGACCTGAACTCCACCGAAAGACCTCGTATCCAGCAGACCTCCGTACTCCCTCGCAAAGGGTATTCCCTGGGCTACGCACTGGTCTATTATGTGAGAGGAGACCTCGGCCAGCCGGTAAACGTTGGCCTCCCTTGAACGATAGTCTCCACCCTTAATCATGTCGTAAAACAGCCTGTAAACGCTATCGCCGTCGTTCCTGTAGTTTTTTGCGGCGTTTATACCGCCCTGAGCCGCCACCGAGTGGGCTCTTCTGGGTGTATCGTGGAAGCAAAAGACCTTTACCCTGTAGCCCAGAGCTGCCAAAGAGGAGGCTGCGGAGGCCCCGGCAAGGCCCGAACCTACCACTATGATTTCTATCTTCTTCTTGTTGGCCGGACTGACCAAGCGTATGGAATTTTTATGGTTTTCCCACTTCTCGCTTATGTCTCCTTTGGGTATCTTGGCGTCAAGCCTGCTATCCACCCCCCATCAGCGACCTGAAGAATACGTAAACCGGTATAAGGGCAAAGACTAAGGGAACACTTATGGCGAACACCGTGCCAAAGAGCCTTATCAGCCTTGCATAACTGCCGCACATCAGTCCCAAGCTCTGGAAGGCACTCTGGAAGCCGTGCAAGAGGTGGAAGCCCAGGGCGCCCAAACCTAGAAGGTAAACAAAAACGGCTACCGGCTCGCTAAAGGTCTGGACCACCTCCTGATATAGGTCCTTCATAACCCTGCCCACGGGCATATCCCCCGCGTAGGCTACACCTTCCCTGACCTCTACCCCGTAAGCGGCGTGCCCGTTCTCTAAGATTACACCTTTCCCGTCTTGAGTTCTCATGTAGGGCGTCTCGCCGAACTTGTAGCTGTACCAGAAGTCGGACAGGTGAAAGAGCAGAAAGCCCAGCACCAAAATCCCCAGCAGGGGCATGTTCCTTGAGTACCAACTGGAGCTGGCTCCGGGGTCGTTGTAGTAATACCTTACCGGACGCACCTTCCTGTTCTTCCAATAGAGAGCTAAGCCTATAAATGCATGTAGCGCTACGGAGGCGTAAGTTAGAAGGGATAGAACCTTTATAAAGGGACTTTTATTCATAAAGACTGCGTAGGAATTAAACTGCAAACGGGCCTCGTAGCTCGTCTCTAAGAGTTGCAGGTTGCCCACCAGGTGCCCCACCAGGAAGAGGCACAGAAACAGCCCTGAGAGTGCCATCAGATACTTCCTTACGGCCGAAAGCTTAAGCTCCTCCCTCATGGCAGATTCTTTTAAGCTAAAAAAAACATATTACATCAATGTGAGGCGTTGTGTATGAGTTGTGAACCTCTCCGCTTTCTGCGGCGGAGCTTCCGGTAGAGATTACTCCCACCCGGAAGACCCACATGGGATTCCTGCTTCAACGAGAGATGGCTAACACCCTCCTCTGAGAGTATCCCGCCAGAGCTCTCTCCACAGGCGTTAGTTCGGGTCGCTCCGACCCTACCACCCTTGAGGCGGGTGAGACCTTTCCTTAGTATGTTCACGCTTGCATTGTAATCCCTGTCCATAACCGTCCCACACTCGGGACACCTGTGCAACCTCTCGGCTAAGACCTTGGGAACTCTAAACCCACACACAGAGCAATCTTGCGTCGTGTAGGACGGGTCAACCTTTACCACCTTCGCTCCTGCCATTACAGCCTTGTAGGTAGCAAAGGTGATGAGTGTCCCCCATCCTGCATCAAGTATTAGCTTGGCTAAGTTGCTGCTCTGAACGAGTCCTTTTACGTTCAGCTTCTCAAAGCTTATGTAGTCGTAATTGTTTACAAGGTATCTTGAGAACTTGTGCAGAAAGTCCCTCCTTGCATTCCTTACCTTCTCGTGAATCTTAGCCACTCTCTTTCTCTGTTTCTCCCAATTCATGGAGAGCTTTTCCTTCCTTGAGAGCTTCTTCTGTTCTCTCTTGAGTCTTTTCTCAAGTCTCTGCAAGAACTTGGGGTGTTGTATGAACTTTCCTTCCGATGTGGTGGCAAGGCT
>JALWEG010000054.1 GCA_027014155.1 Aquificaceae bacterium | reverse complement strand
TATATAAATAAAGCAATTTCTGTAATAAAAGGCAGTGGAATAAATTACTTAGACCAAAAGGAATTGTATAAAGTAGAAGCCAAAGAAAAGATTCTAAATTTCTATAGAAATGAAAATGCCCAACAATAAAACCCAACTCATAGCATTAGAAGTCATCAGAGTATTAAAAACCAGATTTGATAACTTTCCAGAGGGTAGCCAAGAAAACAGGAACGCTCCCTTCCATGAGGCTTTCTTAAATGCCTTCAAGAATAAGATAGAGAGGTATGTGGATAATACGCCGTTCTTCATCTCCCTTGCCAGTTGGCTACATGGATTGAATACCACTCTGGGACAGTCATTCTTTGAGAATGTTGCCCATATCCTCAGCGATGGAGAGAAGAGAACCTTTAAGGATTGCAAATACTATGAGAACCAAGAGGCGGTGATAAACGAAATAATAACAGACCTCCAAAACGGTAGTAGAAAGCCTAACCTGTATGAAGAAAATAAGGCTATCTTTTCCGTACAAAGTGGTGAGCTAAAGGGAGCTTCCAACTTCACGGCGGACGTTTTTATCATGGATGACGAATATATAGAAGCAATAGAACTCAAGTCAGTCCGTCCCAACGCTGGAGAGATGAGAGGAGAGAAGCTTAAGATACTCAAAGCCAAGGCGTGTCTAAAGCTAAAGTATCCTGACAAAGATATCCGATACTTTATAGGCTTTCCCTTTGATCCCTTTAGCGATACTCCGACTGGTTATAACAAAGAAAGGTTCATGGAGCACTTGGTTGAGTTTGAAAAATACTTTGACCCGGAGGAGGTTCTCTTAGCAGGCGAGCTTTGGGATAGACTCAGCGGAGAAGAGAATACTATGGAGATGATACTATCCATAATCAACGACATAGCTACGCCCTCTTTCATGGAAGAATTCAACTTTATAAATGAGCCTGAGAACCTTTTGAAGGATAGAGAAAGATACTTGGACATACTCAAGCGCTGGCACCTTTACGATGAGTTTGAGATAGCCAGTTCATATGAGAGTCTTATGGCAAGATACTCAAAGGTCTTAAATCAAGCACCGTTCAAGCAGGACGGCAAATACAACTTTACCCGAGCCTATAAGCTACTGAGAGCGATTACGCAGAACTAAACCCCCACGCCCAAGCCCATTATCACCGCCTTCAGGGCGTCAACGCCTACTCGGTGGGCGAACTGGGCGAAGGTCTCGCCCTCCTGTCTGTTCTCAAGGTAGTAATTGACCAGAAGCTCCGTTGCCTCCTCAGCCTTGTCCAAGGGAAGTCCCTGAACTACCTTAAAGCCCTCAAGGTCGGTTGAACCTCCTGCGAAGATGTCCACCGCAAGGACTGCCTCGTCGTCTATCTTGGTCTTGGTTCCCACAAAGCCTATATCCGCACAGCCGTGCTGACCGCAACCCTTAGCGCAGGCAGACCAGTGCATCCTGAGAGGTGTGTCCAGTTTAACCCTTTCGGCAAGGTAGTGGGCAACCCTCACTGCATCGCTCTTGTTGGGTATCACACCGAAGCCACAGGTATCGCTACCCGCACAGGCTATAAGGTGAGTCATGAAAGGCGAGCTGGTGGTGGGATACTTCTGGAAGAACTCCTCTTTGAGCAGTGCGTCAAGGTTCTCTTCAGGAACGTTGGGAATGTATAGGTTCTGATAAACAGTGAGCCTGAGCTCCCTGCTTCCGTACTTCCTCGCCAGCTCTGCGGCGGTTCTGAAGTCTTTAGCCTTTATCTTTCCCGCAGGGACTATGGCGGACACCGCAAAGGTGCCGTTCCTGAGGTTTATTATCCCTTCCCTTTCACCTCTGGCGTTCACGAGGTCTTGACCCTTGGAGGGTAGAGGCTTGTAAACCCTCTGCTCCATTTCCTCTCTGAACCTGTCCACGCCCCACTCCTGCAGCAGGAAGAAGAGCCTGTTCTTAGACCTGTTGTCCCTATTACCGAAGGTGGTGTATATATCAAATACGACTTTGCATATATCGGGCGCCTCGTGAGGTTCTACGAATACGTCCATATCTACGCCCTTGACGGGTCCACCCGAGCCTATCTTCCCTCCTAAGTAAAGGTTAAAGCCCAGCTTTCCATCCTTTTCCGCAAGATAGAGGCATATATCGTTGAACTGGGCGTTTATGGAGTCTGTCTGAGAGCCGAGAACCGCTACGTTGAACTTTCTGGGCAGATTGGCGTACTTCTTCTTGCCCAAGAATACCTTGGTTATCTCCTGAGAGAGCCTTACGGTGTCTATGAGAGAGTCCTCCGCAAGCCCCGTGAGAGGGTCTCCGGTGACGTTCCTGATGTTGTCCATACCCGTCTGGAGGGTGGTGAGTCCCACGCTGCTGAGAGCCTCAAGTATCTCGGGCAGGTTCTTTAGCTCTATCCACCTTATCTGGAGCTGTTGACGGGAGGTTATCTCCACCTCGCCCCTGCAGAACTTCTCAGATAGGTGAGAGACCACCTTAGCCTGCTCGTAAGTGAGCCTGCCGT
>JALWEG010000053.1 GCA_027014155.1 Aquificaceae bacterium | reverse complement strand
AATTAAGTATGGAAAACGTCTCAAAGAGCTTAAAAGAAGGGCTATCTCCGAAAGGCTTGCTATTTCTGGAAAGGCTAAAAGAAACCCTATATTCTCTTAGCTCTCTCCATCTCATCTTAAAAGGGGGAACAGCTTTACTGTTCGCATACGGATTGGACAGGCTTTCTGTGGATTTGGATTTTGACGCACCTTATCCGGTATCAATAGACTCAATCGTGAAAAAGCTTAAAACTCTCAAGGACGTCAACACGGTATATGTGAAAAAAGACACGGAAACGGTAAAGAGGCTGACGGTTCACCCAAAAGACAGGCAAGCGGAAAAGCCTATTAAGATAGACATATCTTTAAGAGGTAAGGATTTGACTCAAATAAAGAGTATCCCTCTCGTTGGAGAGATAGAGGTTTACAGAATTGAGGAATTATTGAGGCAGAAGCTAAAAGCTCTCCAAAGTAGAAGTGTGGCAAGAGATATATACGACGTAGCCTTTATCCTTGATAGGTATGAGAACCAAATACCACATTCGGTAAAGGAAAGAGCTTACTCTATCTTGTCCAAGCTGAGCGAGAGTAATTTTGAGGACTTTCTGGTTATCTACGGAGACTTGTTCGCATCAGACGAGGTGTTTCACATCTTCCAAAAGAAAGGGAAGGATATGTCTTATTTAGCTTTTATGCGAACTATGGGAAGGCTTGAAAGGTTTTTGAGCGATTTTGAAGCGGATAGCAGTCCTGAAGTAGAGGAAACGGAAGAAGAAAAGCCGAGGGAAAATATACCGCCACCGCCCTCTCCGTAAAGGAAACGCTTATTCTCCAGAACCACTACCCCCTATCTGTCTCAGCGGTCTTCCGTTATAGACATCGTAAGAACCCACGTCGTTGGGGTCTCTTTCCCTGAGTTTGAGGACATTCCTCCCACCGCCCCCTTAGACTTTTCTGTCAACTACTCCTCCCTGACGGAAGGAATCTCCGAGATGAACCAACTTCTGAGAGAGCCTTTGGCAATGTGCTATAATAGATTACTTCTAAGAACTCAGGAGGACACAGATGAGAGTTAAGGGACCTTCTTCCAGAAGACACAAGAAGAAGATTCTCAAGCTTGCAAAGGGATACAGAGGACAGAAGAGCAGGAGCTACAGAAGGGCTAAGGAAGCCGTCATGAGGGCCCTCTACTACGAATACAGGGACAGAAGACAGAGGAAAAGAGAGTTCAGAAGGCTCTGGATAGCGAGGATAAACGCCGCCGTCAGACCCTACGGCCTTTCCTACAGCAGGTTCATGGAAGGACTGGGTAAAGCGGGCGTAGAGCTAAACAGGAAGGTTCTTGCCGACATAGCCGTTAGGAATCCGGAAGCCTTTGAGGGAATAGTCAACAGGGCGAAAGAAGCTCTCGCTTCATGAAAGAGATAGAGGAGCTAAAAGAGAACATAGAGGCCGACCTGAAGGCCGTACAAACCTTAGAGGAGCTTCAAGAGGTAAAGGCCAAGTATTTGGGTAAAAAGGGCCTGCTGACCCAAGCTCTGAAGAGGATAAAGGATATTCCCCCGCAGCAAAGGAGGGAGTACGGCCAAGGGGTAAATCGGCTGAAGGCCTTCCTTGAGGCCGAGTTAAAAAAGAGACAGGAAGCTATAAGGGAAAGAGAACTGGAATCCAAGCTCAGGAGGGAGTGGATAGACCTGACCGTTCCTATCAAGCCCCCCTTCGGGAGCCTTCACCCCATAACCCAGACCCTTGAGAGGATACTCAGGATTTTTGTAGGCATGGGGTTTTCCGTAGAGGAAGGACCCGAGATTGAGCTGGAGGACTACAACTTTGACAGGCTCAATATACCCAAGGAGCACCCGGCGAGGGACATGCAGGACACCTTTTACGTCAACCGCGAAGGATACCTCTTAAGAACCCACACCTCACCCGTTCAGATAAGGACGATGCTCTCGCAAAAGCCGCCCATACAGATGGTAGCACCCGGCAAGGTTTACAGGCGGGACGACGACCCCACCCACTCACCCATGTTTCATCAGGTTGAGGGTCTGGTGGTAAACAGGCACGCCAACTTCAAGCACATGAAGTTCGTTATAGAGGAGTTCCTCAGGGAATTCTTCCAGACAGACCTACCGGTCAGATTCAGAACCTCCTACTTCCCCTTCACAGAACCCTCCGCCGAGGTAGATATAGGGTGCGTTATATGCGACGCCCAAGGCTGTAGGGTATGTAAGGATACCGGCTGGCTTGAGGTCATGGGTTGCGGCATGGTTCACCCCAACGTTTTGGAAAGCTGCGGTCTTGATTCGGAAATCTATCAGGGTTTTGCCTTCGGCATGGGTGTTGAGAGGTTGGCCATGCTCCTTTACGGGATAGATAACATAAAGCTCTTTTACGAGAACGATATAAGGTTCCTCAGGCAGTTTTGACCGCTACCAGAATGGCCACAGCGCCCAAAAACCTCGTTTTGACGCTCAGGAGTCTAAAGCCTTTCTCTTCCAAGAAGCGACACATGTCCTCCACGCTGTAGCTGTTCTCTACCGAGTGGATAAAGAAGTTCCACCTGTCCCTGCCGAACACGAGAACCCCTAAGGGGAAAAATACCCTTCTCATCAAGAAGAGGATAAATCCGGTTCCCCCGAACCTCCTAACGTCCACTATACCTATCCGTCCCTCCCTCTTGAGGACCCTTCCGGCCTCTCCAAGGAAGGCGTCTCTGTCCAAGAGGTGTCTGAACACCAGACACAGGGATAGGTTGGAGAAAGAGCCATCTTTAAAGGGCAAGTTTTCCGCCTGACTGAGAATAAAGTGGCAACCGGGACACTTATCGTGAGCGACCCTGAGCATGCTCTCGGATATGTCTATACCCACCATAAGACCATCGTAGCTCCTCTCTTCCAGCTTACCGAGCACCTCACCAGTTCCCGTGCCCACGTCCAGCCAGTTGCCGGCCGGATTCATCTTGCCTATCATCTCCCTCTGCCAGGAGTGTATCCTCCCAAAGGTGGCCGCCGAGAGGAACCTATCGTATATATGACTTATGGCCGAGAATATATCTCCTATGGTCTCTTTACTTATCATCGCAGGAGAATTCTATCACACCATTCCCGGAGGGCTCGCTCAAGTAGTCCTCAAGTATTACCACCGCCGAGAAGCTATCCTTTAACTCCTTCAACCTCTTGGCAGGTAGGCTGCCGAGCCTCCTGAGAGCTTCCTGGGTGGAGTAGCGCTCGTCAACCAGCAGAACTTCCGTGTCCGTGAGAACTTTACTAAGATGGCAGGCAAACCTCTTGACCTCCGCGGCACGTTGGCCTTCCTTACCTCTCATAGTCAGAGGATAGCCCACTATAACCCTACCCACCCCTTTGCTCTCACAGAGTTCCTTTATCCTTTCAAATATATGTGGAGTCCGCTTTAAGACTCCCAAGGGAGAAGCTACACCCAGACGCGTGTCCCCTATTGCCAAACCGACCCTTTTGGAGCCGTAATCTACGGCGAGTACCTTCAAAGGGCCTTCAGCCCGTCTTGAATCCCACCACCTTATAGAGGGGGCAGAAGCCTACGGAAGAGGTAATGAGAAACACCACACCCAGTATCCCTAAAATCCACCAGGCTCCCCCGTTCTGGAGAGCCAAGAAGAGGAAAACCGCCGCGAGAATGACCCTTAATCCCCTGTCCCAGGCTGCCATGTTTTTTTCCATAACACAAACCCTCCTTACAGGGAATTATACACTCCTGCTGATTATGAAATCGGCCATCTCCTCAATCCTGCTCCTGTATTCACCGGGACTAAAACCGGAGAGAAGCGTCTTAACCCTATAGACCTCCTCCTGCGCTCTGCGCTTGGTCTCATAATCCCCTCCCGCTTCCAGAACCATGTCCCTAAGTCTGCGCACCTCCTCGTCGGACACCTTGGCCTTTCCCAAAACCTCCTTTGCATAACCTACGTCTATCTTGTCCAAGACGGAAATCAGCGGGTAGGTAGCCTTACCTTCCCTTATGTCGTTGCCTACGGGCTTTCCCAACTTCTTGCCGTCTCCCACGTAGTCCAGAAGGTCATCTATCAACTGAAAGGCTCTGCCGAGGGATAGACCTATCTCGTAAAGGAGCCTCTCGTCCGTACACCCTCCCGCCAGACCGCCTACGGCTACGCAGGCGGCAAATAGAGCGGAGGTTTTCCCGTCTATTATCCTGAAGTATTCCTCTTCGGATATTATCTCCCCTACCCTGCTGAGCTCCAAGACCTGCCCCTCGGCCATGTCCATGACCGCTCTGCTGACTATCCTTATCATCTGCATGGTTCCGTAGGTTGAGAATATGTGCAGAGCCTTGGCGTACATGTAGTCTCCCGTAAGAACGGCGACTCCGTTGCCGAACAGCAGATTGGCGGACTCCTTTCCCCTCCTCTTTTCGGCTCCGTCCACCACATCGTCGTGGAGAAGGGAGGCCGCGTGTATGTATTCCAAAGCTACACCCAGCTTCAGAGCTTGGTTAGGCTCCCCTCCGCACATGCCGCAGGAGAACATGGTCAGCAGGGGTCTGACCCTCTTGCCACCACCCCTTATGAGGTACTCTCCCGTCTCAAGGATAAGCTTGACACGCGAGTCTATGTTCTTAAGGAGTTCTTCCTCTATGCTCTCCAAAAACTCCGTCTTACTCATGCCCCTTAATGTGCCCGGCGGGATTTGAACCCGCGACCTCGGGGTCCGGAGCCCCGCGCTCTATCCAGCTGAGCTACGGGCACTTACTATTCTATGATAACCGTTGCAAGGCTAAGAGGCCTGTTCTAAATTATTAGAAGTCATGATTAAAGACACCTGGTCCGAGGTAGGGAGGTTAGAGAGCTTATTCGTAGAGATACTGGACGACCCCATAAAGAAGGAAGTGCTCCTATATCCGATATGCTACTGCCAACTGGTAAGGAAGGAGGGCGTTTTTGAGATAGAGCTTAAGAAGCTCCTCAGATGTGCCAACAAGACCTTCCGCTCCGTAAAGGGAAGTTGGCAGGACATACTCCTTGAGCTGAACCTATTCCAAGTTAAGTCCCAGGAGGGAAAAGTCCTCTTAGGGAAGGAGCTGCTTACCCTGTCTTCGGAAGAGGGCTATACGGTCAGTCTCAAGGCGGAATACAGGGAGGACTTCCAGAGCGTATGCTCCAAGCTGATAAAGTACTGGGGGATTCTGAGCAAGGTTTCGGCTTACAGCAGGAAGAATTTAGCCTCGGAATACGTTCACATACTCAGCATGGTGTTCAACGAAGGCCTCTTCAGAGAGGCGGTCTATTACAGCGAGATACTTGACCAGCGCTTTCCAGCGGAGGCAAAGTTCTGGAAACTGGTCAGAGAGTTGGGTGAGTTCTACGCTGCCTATCTGCAAAGCGAGGACCTGGACATAAAAAGGCTCGCAGCCGCATCGGAGATAGCAAAAGAGCTGGGTGGAGTTTACTACTCGGTGGACATGGAAAGACTCCTCAGGGACATAGGGAGGCTTAAGAAAACGCTCATGAAGGGAGAGCCACCCTTCCCGGTGAAGATAGAGCTCCTGAGCAACGGCGGTAAAAGGGGTGGTTTTATTACGAGAATCATAGACTTCTTCAGAAGGAGGCTGAACTTCCTTAAGAAAGGTGGAGGAAAGCAGAGATGGACTTTAATGAACTCAGAAACGGGATACTCCTACTTCACAGGAGCCTACTGGAAAAGGCAGAGACATCTGCAGATAAACACGTAAAGGAGCTTTACATGCAGGCGGCACATCACCTCAAGGACGTGGCCTCTTCCCTTTACAAGTTTGACCAAACCATGAAGGAGATAAAGGCACTTCAGGAGAAAGGTGGAGGCCTGAAGCCCAACTGAAGTGGCCAAAGAGATACTTGACCCCCTTTACGGCTTCATAGAGTTAGAACCTAAGGAGCTGCTCATACTTGACTCCTTAGAACTCCAGCGGCTCAGGTATATAAGGCAGCTGGGACTAACATACTTAGTCTTCCCCTCTGCACAGCACACACGCTTTGAACACGCCTTAGGAGTGTTCCATCTGTCGGGAAAGCTTCTGGATAAGCTGAAAACGGTAAGGGACAGAAGGCAGAGGGAGATAGTCAAGATAGGAGGGCTCCTGCACGATGTGGGGCACCCCCCCTTTTCCCACACCACGGAAGTCCTGCTTCCCGAAAGCAAGAATCACGAGGACTTCACGGCCAACATAATACTCGGTTCAGAGATATACAGAATCCTCAGGGAGGACTGGGGCTTTAGCCACGAGGACGTGGAGAGCTTAGTCAGGATAACCACCGGTAGGGCGAAGGACGACGAGGAAAGATTCCTGAGCAGCTTCATAACCGGCCAGTTCGGTGCCGATAGAATGGATTATCTCAGGAGGGACGCCTACTTCTGCGGAGTGTCTTACGGCTTCTTTGAATACGGAAGGCTCATAAACACCTTGGCCGTCCAAGAGGGCAAGATAGTGGTGGACGAAGGTGGCATAGGCGCCTTAGAGAGCTTCCTGCTGGGCAGATACTTTATGTACTCGCAGGTTTACTTTCACAGGGTGGTCAGAATAATAAACCTGCACCTGCTTGACTTCATAAAGGAGTTGCAACTCTACGAAAGCATAAAGAATATAAGCTCCTACGTAAGGCAGAACGACTCCATACTGATAAGCAAGCTCTTCTCAGAATCCAAGTACTCATCTCACGTGGATAGGATTTTCGGCCGCAAGCACTTTAGAGAGGTGTTTTCTACCGACAGGGAGGAAGAGTTTCTGGAGGCTAAGAAGCTGGTGGAAGAGAGGTTTGAACCTTCGCTAATAAAGTTTGATAAAGTTTTCAAAAGGCCCTTTGACGAGAGTATATACGTAAGAAAGAAGAGCGGGGAGCTCGCGAGACTTGAGGAGGTCTCCACCATAGCCTCTTCCCTGAAACCCATAAGGATATATAGTATTTATGCAGAGCCTACGATAAAAGACGAGGTATGTTCTCTCTTAAGAGCATAACCCTGCTTCTGGTTTATATATCTTCTGTCAACGCCCTCTTGGCTCTTTCTGAGCTGGTTAGCTTCGTTAACCTCCTGGCCTTCTCTCTGGTATTTTTCGTTGGCGCTCTGCTGGATTTGAGATACGGACATCACCCTCCCCGCTTGCCCCTTAACTTAGTAGCTCTGCTGCTGACCCTCTTCCACCTTGCACAAATCAGCCCGGAGGAGATAGTTGAACCTCTGGCAAACACACTCTTGCTTCTGATAGGTATCAAGCTGTTGGAGGAGAAGAGGGTAAGGGACCTGTACCAGATACTACTGCTCAGCCTGATAGCCATAGCTGCGGCTACCACCTTCAAGATAAGCCTTGCCTTCCTGGCCTTCTTCCTTCTGGAACTCTTCCTGGGAACCCTATCTCTCATGTTCATAAACCTGTACCAAGAGCTGGGAGACGTAAGGGTGGGCAGAGACATTCTCATCAACTACGTAAAGGCGGGGGGACTGTTCCTGGTATCTGTAGCCACCATGTCGGTGCTCTTCTTCGTCATACTGCCCCGTGTTCAGGTTCCCGTTTTTGAAGTCTTCTCAAAAAGGCCCGCCCTCAAGAGCGGCATAGCCGATAAGGTGGAGATAGGTAAGGTGGGAGAGATTCAGGAAGACAATACCGTAGTATTCAGAGTTTACGGCCTCAAGGACGTGGGAGATGATACCTATTGGAGGGTATCCGTGTTTGACAGAATGGAAGGTACCAAATGGATAACCTCCCGCAAAAACCCTTCAAGAGGGGAAGAAGAAACCCCTTCCGGTAAGCTGAAAAGATACACCGTGATTCTTGAACCCTCTTTGGGTAAATACATACCCCTCATGGACTACCCGGTCTCTATACTGAACGTAAAGGGATTGAAGAGGGAATCCATTTACAAAATGAAGGGCAACGTCTGGAGGTCTAAGAAGGTGCCGGTAAAACCGGTAAAGTACTCGGCTCTCTCCTCGGACGTAAGTCCAGCAGACCCCCCATCAACGGAATACTTAGAGATTCCCGAAGGTGTGCCGGACAGCATAAGGAAGCTGGCTAAGAAGCTAAGCAAAAATAAAGACCCTCTCCAAAGGATTGAGAGCGTTGAGAGATTTTTCAAAGAGGGAGGATTCAAATACACCACTAAGCTGGATAACTACGTAGGGCACCCGTTGGAATACTTCCTCTTCACCTCAAAGAGGGGGAACTGCGAGTTTTACGCCTCCTCCACCGCCCTGCTGCTGAGGCTTATGGGAATACCTTCCAGAGTTATCGGAGGCTTCAGGGGAGCTCTTAAGAACGAGTATGGAGACTACTTCATAGTGACCAATTCCATGGCCCACGTGTGGGTGGAGGCCTTCGTAGGAGGAAAATGGCTCAGGATAGACACCACACCCAGCTACACCGCTCCGGCTCTAAGCAGAATCTCCAAGATAGACCTCATAAGGGACTATATCGTCTCCTTCTGGTATGCCAACGTGATAGGCTTCTCCACAGAGAAGCAGGTTAGTATAGTAAGAAGCTTGAAGAGGGGACTTGAGTCCCTGAGTCTTAGAAAGTTTAAGGAAGCGTTTAGAGAAAACAGCCTTTTGCTTGCATCGGTCTCTGCACTGCTGCTCCTGTTTATACTCTTCAAAGAGCTAAGGAGGTCTCCGGAAAACCTATACAGGAGTCTGCTCAGGAAACTGGAAAAGAAGAAAGGGGTAAGGCTGCGGAACCTGATGCCGGAGGAGATTCTGAGTATGTTCTCCCAAGAGGAAAACTTCAAGAACATACTTTTCATCGTTAGGCTGTACCAAAAGCAGAGGTTTTCAAGGGAGAAGGTGTCCAGAAAGGAACTTTCCGAGGGCTACAGGGCGTTGAGGAACATCTAATTTATTCATATATTCTAAATATGTTAAAATTTCAGGAATGTACAATATGCGAGAGGGTATAAAAATGTTTGATATTGAAACCTTGAGCGAGGAGAAGTTGGAGGAGTTGGCGGAGTTCTTCAAGGCCCTATCCCACCCGGTAAGGCTCAAGATAATATCTATACTCATTGAAGGCAAGCAATGCGTAAAGAACTTGGGGGAGTTGCTCAACATGTCCCAACCCAGCGTGTCCCAACACCTATCAATACTCAGAAGCAGAGGAATCGTGGGATGGAGGAGAGAGGGTTCTATAATCTGCTACTTTATTAAGGACGAAAGGGTAGTAAAAATTTACAATATGCTTATTAAGGAGGATTGAAGATGTCGGCAAGCGTTATAACTCTTACAGAAAGTAATTGGAACGAAGAGGTTATAAATTCCGACGTGCCAGTCTTAGTGGACTTCTGGGCACCGTGGTGCGGACCCTGCAGGATTATAGCTCCCATAATTGAGGAGCTGGCCGAGGAGTTCGCCGGCAGGGTTAAAGTGGGAAAGCTCAATACGGACGAGAGCAACAACATCGCCATGCAATACGGCATAAGAGCCATTCCCACCGTTATGCTGTTCAAGAACGGAGAGGTAGTTGATACGAGGATAGGAGTTCAGCCCAAAGAGGCTCTCAGACAGATGCTGGAAGCCCACATATAAACGGAGTTCTCAGGGGAGGGAAGCCCTTATATTATAGGAATGAGGGTTCAAGGGGGATTTGACACCTTAGTGGAGGCCACCCGCTTCATGTTCAGGGGGCCTTCTAAGTTTGAGGTAATACTGCTCATAACCATATTCTCGGTCATAGTCTTGGTTATAGGATTCGCCATATACCTGAGCAAGCAACAGAGGGAAAGGTCCTTACATGAGAGCTTTTACACCAGAGGCAAATCTTTAGACCTGACTGAGGCGGAGATAGAGCTTCTATGGCAGTATGCCAGAAAGCTGCCCTACAACCCGGAGATGGTTTACGAGAACAAGACCCTCTTTGACAGGGTGGTATCTTTAATAGTTAAGAACGACCCTTCCAAGCTGAGCCTGATACCCTCCATCAGAACCAAGCTCAAGTTTGATACCGTCCCGTGGTTCATACCCTTGAACACGACCAGAGACATAGACCTGTATCAGACGGGAACCATAGAAATAGGAGGTCTCAAGGCGGACGCTGCAGTTTGGGATAAGAGCGAGACGGAAATACACATAGCTCTGCTCAGAGATTTCTACATCACCCCCAACAGGGGCGACAAGGTTAAGTTCTTCTTCATCAGGGACATGGACGGCAGGTATTCCTTTGAGAGCGTAGTGAAGGACATCTACAGCGACCAGAACAAGCTGGTGCTCGTGCTTGAACATACCGATAAACTTGAGAGGGTTCAATTCCGGGAGAGGCTCCGCTGGAGGGTGAACGTCCCGGTTAAGTATCTCATAGTAGAGGGAAACCCCGAAGAGGAAGGACTGGCCGCCGTATCAACCAACGCCGGTGTAAAAGAAGGCTCTATAGAAGACATAAGCGCCAAGGGAGTCAGGATATGCACTCCGGAGTACCTGAAGCTGGTAGGCAACGAATACGTGATAATGTCCTTTCAGCTGGAAAACAGGAAGTTTGAGAACATCTTGGGCCGCATAGTGAATATAAGGAACGTAGGTAAGAGGATATGCATAGGAGTTAAGTTCCTAAACCTCTCCAAAAGCGAAGAAAAGTTCATAGACAGCTTCATACTCGCAGAGCAGAGGAAGCTCATAAAGACCTACAAGATGGGAGATATCACATAAACTCCCTTTGTTTCTTAAGAGCCTTAAGGATTCTCTTTCTACGAGCCCTCTCTTTCCTCTTCTTCACCTGACTGGGCTTTTCGTAGAACTCTCTCCTTTTTACCTCGGTAAGAATGCCTTCCTGCTCAACCATTCTTTTAAAGCGCCTCAAGGCCTTCTCTACGGGTTCGTTGTCCCCTACTATCACCACTGCCAATATTCCATCACCTCCGAGCAGTATATTGTATCAGAAATCGCTTTTCTTTGTAAAATACTTGAACTATGCGAATAATCAGCGGTATGAGGCCCACCGGAAAGCTACACCTGGGACACTACTTCGGCGTGATAAGGAACTGGGTAAAGCTCCAATCGGAACACGACACCCTGTTCTTCATAGCCGATTGGCACGCTCTTACCACCTCTTACAAGAACACCAAAAGCTTAAAGGCTCACGTAAGGGAGCTGATGGTTGATTGGCTGGCGCTGGGGTTAGACCCGTCCAAGAGCGTTCTCTTCGTTCAATCAAAGGTGAAAGAGCACGCGGAGCTTCATCTCCTGTTCTCCATGATAACCCCCAAGAGCTGGCTTGAGTGGAACCCAACCTACAAGGACATGAAGTACAACCTGCTCAAGCTCCAAGACCTGGAGCTCCAGTTCAGGGGTGCGCTCAGAGACCACGTCAGGGAGTTCCTCGGGAGTATACCCTTCAAGATAGAGGACTTTGAGCGCTTGGAAGAGCACCTCCTTGAATCGGTTTCCGAAGCTATGGTGGAGGCCGTCTTTGAGGGCGAGATAGACAGGGAAATCCTAAAGGGGCTAAACGTCTCTAAGAGGGATTTCTACGAGACCGACACCTACGGCTTTCTGGGCTATCCCGTTCTCCAGGCGGCCGATATATTGATTTACAAAGGTGAAGGTGTGCCGGTGGGAGAGGACCAGCTACCCCACATAGAGCTGACCAGGGAGATAGCCAGAAGGTTCAATTACCTTTACGGAGAGACCTTCCCCGAGCCCAAGGCTCTGCTCACGGAAACCCCCAAGGTGCCGGGCACGGACGGCAGAAAGATGAGCAAATCCTACAACAACGCCATATTCTTCGCGGACAGCCCACAAGAGGTTCAACAGAAGATAATGAAGATGTTTACAGACCCCCAGAAGCTTCGCAAGAACGACCCCGGCAGGCCGGAGATATGTCCCGTCTTCGCTTACCACAAACTCTTTTCCGGAGACCAAGAGGCTACCGCCCAGGTCAAAGAAGACTGCTCCTCCGGTAAGCTGGGATGCGTGGAATGCAAACGCATGGTGTTTACCAACCTGGAGGTTTTCATAAGTCCCTTCAGGGAACAGAGGGAAAGCTTGCTTAAGAACACCTCCGCCCTTGAGGACATCTTTGAGGAAGGCTCCAAGAGGGCTCGGGAGATAGCTGTCCAAACCATGGAACAGGTCAGAGAGGCTATCGGTATCTGATGCTATGGCTGGCTTTCGGATTTGCCCTGTGCCTTCTCCTCCTGATAGCTTGGTACTTTCTCTTTCCAATCAGGTTAACCGAGGCTGAGGTCTCACAGACCGAGCTTCTACCTCCAGACATCTACATATACTCCTACGCCTTTCACATACATACAGAGTTCTCGTACGACTCTTTGGGAAAACCTGAAGATGTCTTTAGAGCGAGAGAAAACCAAGAGCTTGATTTTGTGATAATCACGGACCACGAGGTTGACCATATGAAACACTTTGCCGACGACAGAACCCTGGTGGGTATAGAAAGAAAGCTAAATGACCACGAAGGCAATCTGCTGGGAGACCTGATAGAGGTGGGAGAGCTAAGGGTCATAGCCCACCACTTTAAAGAGAAATACAGGTGGAGATTAGACAGGGACGAAGAACTTCTCTTTGAGCTTATAGACCTGAAGGATGCGCTCCTTAGAAAGAAGCTCCGTCTCACGATGCATCTGATTGCCGCTCTTTTACTCTTTCCTCTCATCAAAAAGAGGGTCATAACCAACATGAGCAAGCTAATTGACCTGAGCTACTACGCAGATAGATACCTGCAGGAGGGTTGGAAGAACAAGGTTATCGGCGGTTTAGACCACCATGTAAAGCTCTATCTGAGAGAGGTGGGCGTTAGATTCCTCTTCCCTTCCTACGAGCACTCCTTTAGCCTAATGAGGAACTTCCTTCTTTCGGGAGAGAAAATCAAAGATAAGGGGGAACTGCCGCGACTCATAAAGAAGTACCTTACCTTAATAAGCTTCTCTAAAAGGCCGCCGGTTGTGTGGAAGGAAGGCGGCAAGGTCATGGTGTACCTTCCCTACAAAAACTCCCTCGTAGCGGTTAGGAGTAAGGACTCCTACAGGGAGTTCCTCGGAAGCAATCACGTTATTTTCACAAAAGGAGGCGACATTATTATTGAGGGTTATACTTATAGTGTAAGGGTGTGGAAGTTTTTACTGAACGTAAGGCCGGCTTTTATTACTTGGATTAAGGTGGATTGAAGATGAAGGAAGCGCCGCTACCCGAGTGGATAGTGGAGAGGATTCTTGAAAAGGTATCTAACAAGCCCTTGGCCCAGGAAGCTCTAAAGTATATAAAGCTGGTGGAAAGGGAAGACGGAACCCTGTGGGTTAAAGAGGAGTTTGAAGACACCCAGAAGCACGCACTATGGTTTATGGTTTTATCTTGCGTCAACTACGCTCAAAGGCTGCTGAGGGGTGAGAGCATAGATGATATATAACGTTTATGTAAGCATATTCTTTGCAGCCCTTTTTGTGGTCTTAACCCTCCTGGTCAGAGGGAGATTCACTAAATACTTTGCCGCTCTCTACAGTGTTTCCTTTATGCTGATTGGATTTTCCCATACCCAGTATGCGCAGGGCTTTTCCACCCAAATGGAGGTACTGGGCTACGTTATATTCGCCTACACCTTTTTTGAACACGTAAGGATCGCTAAAAAGTTCCGGAAGCTTCAAAAAAGTATCTACAAAGACCCCTTAACCGGCACCTACAACAGAAGGTTCCTTGAGGAGATGTTCAAGATAGAGGAGGAGGAGTACAGGAAGTTCAAGAAGGGTTTTTGCATGCTCTTCATAGACTTGGACAACTTCAAGGAGGTGAACGATACCTTCGGACACCTTAAAGGAGATGAGGTTCTCAAGACCATAGCGGAGAAGATAAAAAGGTTCTTAAGAAGCGAGGATTACCTCATAAGGTACGGAGGGGACGAGTTCGTAGTCCTAATCGGGGGGGACGATACGGAGCTTCTAAACATAGTTGATAAAATAAGCGAAGAGCTCTCCTTAGACGTAGACGGAATAAGGGTGTACGCCAGCATAGGCTACGCTTGCTTTCCGATAGACGGCAAAGAGCTGAGCACCCTAATTCAGAAGGCGGACGAGAGAATGTACAAGATGAAGAACCTGATGAGAGAGGTAAGAAAGTATGCCCTGGTTGATAAGGGTGAAGAGGAAGTTTAACTCCGCCCACTTCCTGACCGATTACCACGGTTCTCCGGAACCCTTGCACGGACACACTTGGAGCGTTGAGGTTTACATAAAGGCGCAGGAACTTGACAAAGGAGGTATGGGCATAGATTTCTTAGAGATAGACGGCTTTCTGAAAGAGATACTTCCGGACTACAGGTGTATGAACGATATATACGATTTTTCTCCCAGCGCGGAAAACGTTGCCCGTTGGGTTTACACAAAAGTAAAGGAGAGGTTTCCCACACTCCAAAAGGTGGTTGTCTGGGAAACCGACAACTGCGGCGCTGAATATTACGAAGATTAACCTTATAATTATTCGGTATGGAATACGACGTAGCCATAGTAGGAGGTGGAGCGGCCGGATTGTCCTGTGCCCTTACCCTCGTATCTGCAAAAGGTAGGGGTTGGACTTGGGCCGACGAGCGCAGATACCTGCTCATAGATGCGGGAGGCTCTGACCTAAGAAACGCTCTGCTCAACAACGTTCCCGGTGTGGCCATAGGTACGCCCGGAAGCGAGCTCCTTAAGAGGCTCCGTTCCCAGATAGATAGTCTGGGCGGTGTGGATTTAATCAAGGGAAGGGTGGTAAAAATTCTCAAAGGCGACAGCGGATTTTCAATAGAGACCAAAAAGGGAGATAGCTTTAAGGCGAAAGAGATAGTTTTGGCCACCGGATTTCACGGCTTTGATATAGAAGGCCTTGAGCTAAAGGTGGTGGACAACCCCAAATCCCCGAAGCCCGGACGTATCATGATTGAGCACGATGGTGATTACTTAGCCGCAGAGGGTATATGGGTGGCCGGGCTGCTTGCGGGCGTGAGTTCCATGTTCGCTGCCGCCGCAGGCACAGGAGTCCAGGTGGCTATAAACATCTTGTCCAAGTGGGCGGGCAGTCCAGTGGTCGTGCACGACGTTCCGGGATAGGCTTGAAGCTCAAGTTCACTCTACCTTTCATCATAGCACTCGCGTTCCTGAGTGTGCTCTTTTACCTCGTTCCCTTCGGTCAGCTGCTATCTTCGGTAAGTTCCGTACCCAAACCTTACCTGCTTTATGGATTCGTAGCTTACACCCTCAGCCAAGTTGTAAGGAGCTTGAGGTGGTACATGCTCATACCGCAGCTGGACGCGTGGCGCGCCTTCCTGATAAACTCTGCCAATATACTCCTCAACAACGTGGTTCCGGCCAGAGCTGGGGAGCTAAGCTGGTTCTACTACACCCGGCGTCAGGATATTCCCTTAAAGGAATCCCTGTGGGTCTTCGTAGCGGCGCGGGTTTACGACCTCTTGGGCCTTATACTGCTCTTTGTGGCTTACGGAGCCTATATCAAGGGTGGTGCTCTGCTCGCTTTATCCGTATCCTCAATTCTTCTGGTGGCTAACCTTCTCATGCCCAAATTATCCGAGCTTTTGCCCCCCACCGGCAGGCTAAAGGACATGAAAGACTTCCTCCGGGAAAGGCACACTCTAAAGGTGTCTCTTTTGCTCACTACCACGGCGGCGATTTCCTTCTTCTTTAAGTTCCTTTCTATGTATCTGATAATCTCCCACCTTTCTGAGGTGAGCTTCATGAAGGCGATGCTCGCGTTCGCAGGCGGGGATTTGACCACCATACTCCCCGTTCACAGCTTCATGGGATACGGCACCTACGAGGGAGGATTCCTCCTACCCCTAAAACTTTTCGGTGTAGAGCTAAGGGAAGGCCTAAAGCTGGGTTTCATAGCTCATAACTTCTTGTTGCTGTCCTCCATAGCTTTAGGCATTCCTTCCCTGCTCTTTCTGCACTTGGGAGGACGCAGGGTTGGATAGATTGTGCCTGTGCAGGCTAAAAAACACTATCCCCGATACGAAGGCGACCAATCCCGTGGCTCCCACTCCCCACCGCAGGCTCACGAGGTCAGCTACAACCCCCGCAAACAAAGCCCCAAAGGCGTATCCCCAATCCCTCCAGAGGCGGTAAACCCCGAGGATGGAACCTCTCCTAAGAGGCGGAGAGTTGTCGGAGACCGCAGCTATCAGTGTCGGATACACCATACCCTTGCCCAGTCCGAAAAGGAAGGCGAAGAACATCCAGAGGGTAAAGGAGCTTGAGAGGGCAATACCGATTATCCCGACCCCTTGAATTAAAAATCCGTTCACTATCACGGGTTTCCTGCCCAGCTTATCGCTCATAAGACCCGTGGCGAGCTGGGAGAAAGCCCAGACCATAGGATAGAAGGTGGCAACCCAACCTATCTGAGACAGACTGAGCCCTTTTGAATGCAAGAAAAGGGGCAGAAGCCCCCAAGCCATGCCATCGGTGAAGTTAGCTACAAAACCCCCCTGAGAGCAGGCAAAGAGGTTCCTATCCCTGAAGCTGGCGAGGGTGAAAACGTCCCAGAAAGAGGTTTCTTCTTGATGGTTCTGAGTCTGAATGGCTTCCCTCTTAACGTGATGGTGGGACTCGGGTATTGTCAAGGATAGGAGCGTTCCTGCTATGGCTATGATCATCCCCGCCACCATGGGATACGGGTGGACTCCGTAAACCGCCCCTATGTAGCTGGTTATGAAGGTTAGAACTCCAACACCCAAGTATCCCGCAAACTCGTTTATCCCGGAGGCGAATCCCCTTTGATCTTGTCTGACTATATCAAGGGTGTAGGTGACCGCCGTTGACCATGCGAGAGCCTGATTTATCCCCAGTATGAAGTTGGCAAATATTACCCACTCCCAAGAGGGAGCGTATATCAGCACTACGGGAACGGGCAGACCGAAGACCCAGCCCAATACCTCTATCTTCTTCCTCCCGAATCGGTCGTTGAGCACCCCTGCTATGAAGTTAAAGACTCCCTTGGTGAGTCCGAAGCTGAGTATGAAGGAAATTGCGGCGGTGGTGCTGGCTACCCCGCGTTGTAGTCCCTCTCACGCACTTTTTGCTCTCTTGCCCGTAGTCTCTTTTTGCTACTTCAAGGAGCTTGTTGTAGATGAATTTGCAGCGCCCCATTTGTTTGTTTAGGAACTCCTCGTGCATGATTACTCCTTCTTTTGCGCTTAACAGTTATTATTATAATGGTGCTCCGCATCCATACGTCTGTATCTCTCCTTTGGGAGAGGATTAGATACAAATTTTATATAATTAATTTTTGAATGAAAAAACATCTCCCAAAAAGGAGGGATAGAAAATGAGAAAGGAAGGCTTAATAGATAGGTTGAAGAGGCTCTACGAAGACCTGAAGATATTTATGACAGAAATTCTGTAAGCTATTTTGGAGATTAGCCAAGAATAAGGATACAAGTTATCGGATTGAATATATTCCTTCATCATTATTATAGCCCGCGTCTTCTTTTATATATATGCCCCTAAGGTATTTTTCAAGTTTACGGACAATATCGTTTTGAACTTGATCCTGAAGCACTTCTTCTAATATGTTTCTCAATTCATCTTCAGATAGATTTTCTATTAAACTTATGGCAGGCTTTACCGAGCCAGAATACCTTGACTCTTGCACATTTACCACATACTTAGAAATAAACTCTCTTTTGAAGTTTGTGTATCCACGAACTGCGTGCCGTATAGCGTCCTTTATAATTTCTTCTTTGCGACTCTCACCATCTCGCACAAGAGGTATTACCTGAATGCTGTGTATGTCTCTAAAAATTTCCCTCGCTTCAGATTTCTTAGATGACATATAACCTGCCCTTAGAATTTCTAAGGTGTTATAGAAAGCCTTTAGGTAAGAGCCGTCCTTAGGCAGAGACTTGTAAAATCTATCTACAAGCTCGTATTTTCTGTATTCGCTTACACGTAATTCAAATCCTTGTAGGTTCTCAATCCAATCATCCTTGTTACAAAAAGCTTCTATATCGGTTCCTTCAAGGCTAGGAAAATTATTTTTATCTATATTTTTATCTATTCTGGACTGCTTCCTATCTTCTATCCTAAACTGTTTCCACAGCCAAGCTAACGACAATCTCAAAAGCTCTTTGTCATAAACTTTGCCGTTTCCAGATTCAAGACCTTTCTTAAACACTAAAACATGAACATTCGGTTCTTCATGTTCAGGGACAGTTTGCCCTGCCGTTATTTCAGATGCTCCGTATCTTCTTAAAACCCTTCCCATTCTTTGAACGAGAGCATCAAGTGGACACAACTCTGTAAATAGGACATCCGCATCTATATCAAGAGACGCCTCAACTACCTGAGTGGCAATAAGGATTTTACCTGCGTTGTCATTATCTTCTTTAGGATTTTTGAATTCTGTTCCCATCCGTTCTTCCTTTTCCCTTCTGTCTGCAAGAGTATATCTTGAATGAAGTAAATGAACTTGTATATCCCCACTTTGTTTTTCTATCTCCTCATAAACATTTTGAGCCATTTTCACAGTATTGAGAATCACGAGGACTCTCTTGCCTTGCGCTGCTTGTCCAACAATTTCGTTAATGGGAAAATCAGACGCCTCTATTTCTTTTTCATTACTGTTATTAATTACTCTAACCTTTATCTTATGCTTTACAACACCTTGAAAAATTGAACTGTATTCGTCGTATATGTTGATTATCTCAAAGTTATTGCCCAATTCCTCAAGCTCATCTTTTACAAACTCCGGTAATGTAGCCGTCATGAGTAAAAACTTTCCACCCATCTTATGAACCCACTTGATAAACTCAACAACAATCGCACAGGCTCTCGGATCATACGCTTGAACTTCATCAATTACGAGGCGAGCGTAGGAAAAGAGTGCAAAAATCTTCTCATATCCAGGTGGTCTAAGAGCATAGGGAAAGAACTGGTCTCCTGTAGATACTATAACAGGATAAGAGATATTCTTTGCAAGCTCATAAAGTTTTAGTGTGTCTCCTATGTCTCCTGTCTTTTCAAACAAATATATATCCGCGTCCGAATGCAGAAGCCCGACCTTGTCCTCGCCAAAAATTTCTCCAGCTCTTTTAAATATCTGATTTCCTGCTGAGCGCAAAGGCAGTGTATATATAAACTTCTCCCCTGCTCCCCATAGAAAAGCAAGCTCAGTTTTACCAAACCCTGTAGGAGCTATCAGAATAAGGTTCTTATCTTTTGCATTCTCGTTTTCATTTCCTGTATTCTCTATCTTTCTCACCTGCCACAAGTCATTTTCATTTATCTCCACTCCTCCTTTTTTACTTTTTATTCTCTCAATAATTTGCATCTTGACATCATCATAGCTTATGTTTTCTATTTCAATATTTTGAAGTTCCTCTTCAACATTCTCTTGATTCTCACACCAAGAGGCGAAATGGTCGCACCTTTGTAAAAATCCTGATATAAGTATCCAATCCTTTTTTGGCGCTTCGCGCAAAGGCTCAAAATCCATCAAATATGGCGGTTTAGCTATTTGAGTTAAAGGAAGCCCCCTTTTAGCGCATGATGCCAGCTTACTGTCCCATCTGAGTAATCTTTCTATTTCCTGTCTTAATCCTTGGTCTTGTAATTGCCTTATCTCTTCTTTGAGATTACTTTCCAACTCGTTTGCATACCGTTCAGCACCTTCAATTACCCACTTGAGCTTATCGCTTTTTCGTTTTAAAAAATCATTAAAACTGTCACGCCAATGATGATAGGCTACGGCTGACAGTATGAAATTTACATAATCTTCATTCTGGACAACTTTTCTCAACTCCTCTTTGTCTATAAAGAATAGAGAAAATAGCGAGTGTGGAATTTCATATACAACATCAGAAGGTTTATAATCTTTATTTCCAAGAGCAGCTACTTGAAACGATGGTAAGACCTTGCCGAGGTCGTGCAGACATATAGAAAGCCTAACAGCTTCTTTAGTATTTTCGTTTTCTAATTTATTTACTATTTTCTCAAAAGCCTTTAAAATATGATTTATATGCTCATGCAGTCTTACACCGTTGCTTTTTGCCCACACCTCACCCATATTCTTTCACCCTGTATTGTTTAGCAAAAAAACTGGCTTATCTTCGCTTTCATCGTAGTAAAAGCTAATCTCATAAAGCAACCCATCGCTTAGTTTAACCCTTTCGTAATTGAATTCTCTTGTGCCATCTTCCCCAAGTCTGTAAAAAGTAGGTATCCTGTATATGAGTCCTCCAACGTTATCGAAATCAAAAGAATTTGGCAAATATATATTCTCAGGCACCCAAACAAAAACTTCAAAATCCCCGCAAGCATCATCCATATTAACATTTACAAAGTCTATTCCGTCAATAACTATCCAGTCCTCAGCCCTTCCCAGATGTATAGGACCAATGCGGTTTGAAGGATTTTCCAAGCTCAGCTCAATATGTTCCAGAAACTCCCTATCCTCGTGATACAGATATATCCATAAATACACATCGTTTAGAATGTCAATCCGAACCGGAGATTGACCTCCTATGTGTTCTATCTGCCCACCCACATACCTGTTTTCAGGAACCACAAATCTCTTGTTATGTGCTTTTGCGCTCAAATTTCTGAACCAAGTGTATTCGGTTGACTTAGATTCAAACCTTCCGCATATAGATATTTTCAGATTTTTTAGCTTGTGATAGTCGCAATCACAGTTTTCGCTTTCACACGGCTCCCCTCTGCCTTTGTAGTTCTTTATCCCGAGTAAATTACAAAGTAAACCTATAACTGTTGAGTAAGGCGGAATAGGATACGTGTGTCTTCTTTGATAAGTGAAAGGAATTCTGTAATGAGCTTGCGGCTGATATATTTTGATTCTTAAAACTTCAATCCCCATTTTGCTCCTGGTTATCCTGATTATCGGTATTTTGATTTGCAGAACTGCAGTTCACACTCTCAAGCCCGCATTCCCTGAGAAACTCTTCCCAATCACTTGTGAATCTATTTGAGTCTATATTTTCGGCTAATCTCAGCCTTATGGAATTCTTGAGGAACACTTTACCATTTATCCACCCGTTTTCTAAACAATCATTTACGCCTACTACATAGTTGCCACGAGAACCGTGTACCACAGTCAGATAAGGATGTAGAACAGGAGTCGGAACCTTCAGCGGAGCGGCTATCATGAACAATGGAACTATCGTGTTAGACTCCCCACTTGACTTTGCGTAAAGCCCGTTTTTGATGGCTTCCAGAATTTGGCAGATACGCTTTTTCTTTTCTTCTTCTGAGATTTCGAAAATGACTTTATATTTATTGCTGTCATCTACAGGTTCAATAGTAATTGTTCCACCTTTATACTTATATTTATTATCTTGTTCTTTTTCTACCTCTGTTAAAGACTTGGTAGTGGAATCCGCGATAGTTATATTGAGTTTTCTCGAATCCTCGTCATAATTATAACCATCCACTATCCACTCATCTCTTCCTAACCTTTCAACATCTATAGTAAAGCTAACTTTGTAAAAAGACTGGTGCTCTTCTTTGTTATGAATGTCGGAACCTGTTTTACTCCTCTGCTTATCTTCCTCCTGCTTATCTTCCTCCTCGCGTCCTATTAGTCCCTGCTCCTTAGCCCGCCTTACCATATCATGGTTGGCATAAAAGGCCATATCTCCCTCGTATGGCTCCAACGCCACAGCTTTTGTAATCCCAACAGGTCCTTTGCGCGTTATTGAAATTTCTCCTTTTATCGTATACATATAACCAAAAGCATCAAGCTCAGGACTGGTAATTATGTCTTCTTTAAGTATATCAAATTGGATAACTTTATTTCTCACGGCTACTTTAGCTTCATTCCATCCATATGCTTCCTTCAAAGTTGAAAAAAGATAGTGTCTCATAGCTGTTCTGCCTAAAAAACTCACAGCCTTTCCATACCTCTTTAGCTTCTTGATTGATTGAATATTCCCTCCGATATTCTCATCCCTATTCAGAGCAGCACCGTCAAATATGCAGGTTACCGTTATGTGCTTCATGACTGCTGACCTCCTTCGTTATCTTTCTCCTTTATAATACCTCCCAAGAATGAATACATAAGAACCTTAAACTCTTCATCTGTGTATATGGGACTAAAAACTTGCATAAGTTCATACGGAACCTTTTTCTGTTGAGCAGCAAATGTTCGGACAATCATATTGGCGACTTCACTTCTCAAACCAATTCTTGTTTTTTCCATTAATCTGTATATTTGCTTATTCAATGCGTCAGCAAGGCTTTCATCGTTTTGTTTTATGCTGTATGCAAGGCTATTAAGTTTATCATATAATCCACTAAGATTTTGTTTAGAAAAGCTTTTGTACAATCCCCATAATCTGTTTTTATCGTCTCCCTGAGAGTTTTTAGCAGCAAATTCAAGGATACGCTGTAGTTCTATAGCCATATCCTTATAAGCGTCAACAATTTCTTTAAAATCGTTGTGTCTAATGTTATTACTTCGTATTTTTTCATTGCAGTGCTCAATTAATTGTTTTTTCCATTGTTTTATATCAAAGTTCATATCCTACCTCCTTTCTCATTTTATCGCTTATTAGCGCGTATAGCCTAAATAATTTATTTGCGAAAGCCAGTAAAGCCTTTGTATTTCTTTTATTTTTTCGGAGTTTTATATTGTCTTTTACAAGTTTATCTTCCTTAATTTTCTCTTCCGTAAGTGTTAGTGCCTTCCTCATAACTTTCTCCCCCAACCACAAAATCTTATCAAATCTTCCATCAAGAATGTAGTTCAAAACACTAAGCTCACCTATTTTATTTAGCATGCTTGCAATCTCTTTGTCGGATAGCAGGTCAACTATTTCATAAGGGAGAGAAAAGAAGTCAATTACGTCTTCTTTTTGGCCATTAGGATTTATCTTTGTGTATTTAGACACAACTTCAATATTCATCTTTTCCCATTTCCCAAGCAGTTTATACTGCTCAACCGCGAGCTCAATTAAACTCATTCCCAGAACTTCTCTAATAGGTTTATCACTTTGCTTCCTTGCGTAATTGTTTAGGTGCCACATTAATTTGAAAGATGGAGCGTTTATGAAGATTTGGGAACCATCTGACAGCTTCAATAGAGCCTCTTTATGAAAGAGAATCAGAAAAGCACATAGGAAACAAATATAATTGCTGTGAGAATTATTCCAAAAAGAGTTAGGAAATTTACCTATTGATGCACCCAAATTTTTCAAATGCGTTATTTGTAAACTTGATAGCCTGCTTTCTAATTTATTATCAGAATCAAAATTAACCTCATTATACCCACACATACTACATATATTTGAGCTCCCTTTAGAACTAAATCTATTAGGAATATCTTGTATTAACCCAGCATATTGTAAGGAGTTCCATTCTTCCTGCTGAACTAAATTTTGGAATGGAGTATTAGATCCAAAAAGCTTTCCCCATGCTCTATAAAACCTAATATATGATTCATCTTCTAGATTGTTTAGTTTGATTTTGATTTGCTTTAATTGTTTAATACTTTTTCTGATTTTTTCTTTTGCTCTTCCGTCTTGATGTCTAATTCCCCAATTGGTTTTTAATTCATCATACTTTTTCCTGAGATCTTCATTTAACTTTTCTATAGTTTTTTCACGCCACTTGTTTAAATCTTGGCTTGATGTCATATATTCTATTAAGCACTTTAAACATTTAGGGATTATAAATTCTCCACCGAAGCTTTCATCTTGGAATATATTTTCAGGAATCTCCACACTCCCATCGTCTTTCAAAAATCCCTCCACATTCTCCCCACATCTTTTCAACACCCGAAGGAACCCTATAACCCCGGCGTTATAAAGCCAGTTAGAGGGATACAGAGTCAGTGTATTACTCATTGGGAATATCCTCCACCTCCAAGTATCCAAATCCCTGACCAGTCCTGAACCCGAGTCCGTATAAGTAAACGAAGTTAAGAATGTCCTTTGAGTCGGTTTCAATCCTAAAATAGCCTCTAAACCCCTTTATATATCCACCATAATGTTTTATGAACTCCTTTTTTATCCATAGCGATGTAAATCTAAAGCCGCCTACCTTTGGACTTTTCATATTGATGTATCTATACCTTTTTATTATGCTCTCTAACAGAGACTTATTAAACTCCTCGCTAAACCCCTCCTTAGGTGGAACTATATATCTATCTTCGGGATTCCTTCTTTCAGAATTCTGTGAGTTATCTCTCGGACGTTCAACAATTACCGGTGATAGTGTTCTAAACACGCCTGTGGGAGTTTTCTCCCTTTCTTGCTCAATGCTGTCAATTATAAACCTACCCTCTCCTATGCTGTGGATTTCTCCTCCTTCCTTAAGCTCTAAGGCACCGTTATAAAACTTCGTTGCCCAAATAAAGTCTCCCGTTGAGAATCTAAAGTTTATATGACTTACACCCTCTATAAAGTCCTTTGTTATCTTTGTTCCTTTCCCGAAATATACCGCAAACGTGTGAGGCTTCACCGCATTATTTACATACTCATCTTTGAATATCTTCTTAAGTAGAGATATAAACCTCCGCCTGTAATCTATATCCACCTTAACAGGCGTGTCATTGAGACTTTTGAGCCTAAGCTTAAACCTCAAGCCCAACCTCCCTGTATAAGGAATATTATAACCACGACGCTTGGTGTAAAATAAAGATTAGCGATAGGAGGACGTAGGAGCCTCCAGAACTTTGGCAACTGAATAAGGAAAGAGCTTAAAGGTGCATCAAAATGCTTTGATGTTTTGATGCTTTGATGATGCTTCTTTGAACCTATTGGCCGGCAATTGTTTGAAACGCCTAATTTTTGAGCCTTTTTGCAGAACCGGCGATTTTCGGAAATTAACTTCATTTGCCGCATTACGAGGTTGTATAAATCCTTGACCTGGCTTATATTATTGAATAGCTGGTTTAGGGCTCCTAATGCACCGTTGTGGAATTTAAACTATTTATTCCATTCAGGTTTTATTTCAATTAAAGTTAATTTATAGCTCCTAATGCACCGTTGTGGAATTTAAACTCTCTCGTGCTCTGTTTGCTACCGTAGAGCGCTGATACGATGGCTCCTAATGCACCGTTGTGGAATTTAAACCTTGTCTAAAACAGGACTGAAAACTAAGCTGTCGTAAAGCTCCTAATGCACCGTTGTGGAATTTAAACCTTGTCTAAAACAGGACTGAAAACTAA
>JALWEG010000052.1:4420-7953 GCA_027014155.1 Aquificaceae bacterium | reverse complement strand
TCCTTAAGGCGATAGACCTGTTGGGCGGAATTCAGAGGTTGGCCGAATATAGAACCTTAACCTGGCTTCCATCTCTGGCCAGAGCTTCCTTCGCGGTGGTTCTAAGGGAAGAGTTTCTCAAAACCGAGGAGGAGATAGCCCAAGAGGTGGGACTTACCAAGCAGACCGTCAGAAACATACTAAGAGCCAATCCGGAGCTTGCTCTTTACAAGATAAAGAACTTAGATGAGCTAACTCAGGAGGAGAAGAAGGAGCTTAGGGTTCACACCGCCGGTGGAATAGCCAAGATAGCTTACAAGCTGGTAAAGGAAGGCTCGGAGGAGAGCGGAATCTTCTTAGAATACTGCACCCAGGCGGCGGAAGCCTTAGACATACCTTGGGCCTATATGGTCCTCAAAAGATTGAAGGGTTCCCACTTTCCCATCAATTCCGCTTCTGATATCAAGGACAGGGTGTCCGGCATAAGGATAAAGGGTAGGAAGGCCGAGGAGGTCTTGGAAGAGTTAAGCTATCCCATAAGAAATCCTGCAGAGCTGCTTCACAGGATTAAAGAAAACCTCAAGATGCACGGTATAGATTGATGTGCGCTATGTTGCCCTTCTCTTAGTCCTGCTCGTTTTTGCTTTCCTTCTGTTCGTAAGACCTCTTCTGAAAGATTACTCGGTTGACCTGACGCCCGGTAGCCTAAAGCTGGATAGGAAATCCCTATCCCTCAGCGGGCTGACCCTGTACGCACACTTGGGCAAAAAGAGGGTCCTCTTCCTACACTTGGGAAAGTTCAAGCTCAGCTGGAGCAAGGGACGCAAGTCTCTCTTAGAGCTAAGGGACTCTTCCCTTATCTTCGTTAACCTGAAGAAACCCAGAAGGAGAGAGAGGCCAGTTAGGCTCAGGAGGTTTACCTTTGTAAGGAATCTAAACCTCAAGGCAGAGAACCTGTATTTGAGCTTTTTGAGCTATAGGAGTTCCTTAACCACCTTCGTTAAGAAGGTGAGCCTGCAGGAAAAGCGCATAAAGGGAGAGGCGGACTTTTACTACCTCAGCTCCAAAGCCAGAAACGAGTTCAGCCTTCTGGTAAAGGATACGCAAGTGAAGAGGGAGGCGGTTTACGTTAAAGAGGTTTTGGTAGAGTCTCCCCTATACGAGTTCAGAGGCATGGGTATTTGGAGGTGGGGCGAGGGAGAGTTTTCGGCGCAGGGCTACATAAAGGAGATAGACACCAAACACCTCAGAATCCCCCGTATTCAGGTATCGGGCGGGGGCACTATAGACCTTGAGGGTGTGAGGATAGAGGCGCAGGGCTACAGCCCCAAAGTCCTTTTGAAGGAGAGAAAAGAGTTCAAGGACGTGAAGGCCACCGCGAGCCTTGAGATACTCTTCGGGGTGAAGAACCACATAAGGGGAAGAATATGGAACGAGGAGGTGGAGGCGGATTACGTCTATAGGCTCTTTCCCGAGAGGGAAGTCGTCTTTGATATAAGGAGGGCGCGTATAGACGAGAAGCTCCTGGGACTTAAACAGAAGCTCAGAGGTAGCGTTAGGGGAGAGGTGTTTATCTCTCTAAAAGAGGAGAGGTTGGAACTGGGCTTGGAGAGCGAGACCATCAGTTTTGAGAACACCCACTTTAAGGAGGGATACCTGTCGCTCAACCTTAACATGGGCACGAATCCGAGGGGTAAGTTCCGTCTGGGAGCCACCGGCAAGGAGGGCAGCGTTTACTCCGAGGGGAGTTTCTCAAAAAACGCTCTGCAAGGTGTGTACGAGCTGAGGGATTACCCCCTTCCCTTGAAGGATATGGCCGGCTTCTTGGAGCTGTCTGGTAGCTTTGAGAAGGAGAAGGATAAACCTTTAGCGTCCGAAGGCAGGGGAAGCCTTAAAGCTTTGAAGGTTAAGGGCATCCCTTTGGGCAGTCCTCAACTAACCTACTCCATGAAAGGGGAAAAGCTTAAGGTGTATCTGCTCTCTCCCTCTTACGAGGGCGAGATACGCAAAGTAGGGGAAGAGGTTTCCGCCAAATTCGGACTGAGTAAGCTGAGAACCTACTACGAAGACCTATCGGTAGAGATAGATAGCGGCAAGATAGAGTTCCTTCTCCACAAAGACGACGTGCATCTCTCCGTATTCGTCAACGGCGGGAGGCTGAGCTACGGAGCGGTAAAGCTGGAGGGGCTTCAAGGGGTTCTCTACACGAATCCGGAAAAGGAGTTCGGTTTTTTGGGAGTGAAGATTGGTCGTTTGCGGATAAAGGACTTTACCAGGGAGAGGGGATACCTCTTCGGAAAGTATGAGGGGGGAATAGTAGAGGGTCTTTACGAGATAAAGGGTCTTGTGGGAGGCTCCTACCGAGCTCGTCCGGACAGGCTCTGGCTAAGGACGGAGGGAAACCTAAACTTAAGGCGCGGAGACTGGGGTCTTGCATGCCGGTTTTGGGGCAAGCTGGAGGAGGACAGAGGAGAAGGGGGTCTAACGGGACAGGTGTCCTTTAAGGATAAGGGGGTGCCCGTCAATCTGAGCTTCAAAGCTTTTGAGGATTGGCTATACCTGCGGGTGGAACCGACATCTTACAGGGAGGAAAACTGGGAAGCCCATGTAGGGAGTTTGGAGCTTGAGGGTAAGTGGAGCAGGCTTAAGGTTAGCACGGGAGCCTCTTACCTTAAGGTCTTCGGCAAGGAGGTCTTTAGACTCGGTTCCGGGAGGGGATACCTATCTTTGGATAGAAGAGAGTTCTTCCTCGGCGACTTGAAACTCAAAGGGGCGCTTGAAGGAAAGCTCTCCGTATTCTACAGAGACCGGCTTGAGGTAAGCTCAAGGGGGAGGGTGAACCTCGGTGCCCTCTCCCTTTTGGTGGGCAGTCTCATAAAGAGCAGGCTGGAGGGTCATCTCAACTACTCGGCCGGATACTCACAGGGGCAGCTCTACTTAGAGCTGTTCTCCGATAGGTACTTCGCCCTGAGGTCTAACTACTTGGCTCTGCCCATGCTGGGGAGTGTTAACCTTTCGGTAAACGGCAGCAGGCCGCAGGGCTACATTTACATCTTCAGTCCCGTCTCCAAGCTTCTGGTGGGTATAGAACCTGAGGGAGATAAGATAAACGTGGGCATCAAGGGAACGGGCATTCCGCTTAGGTTCGCTTCCGAGGGCATGCGAGCGATAATATACACGGACGCCAAAGGAAAGGTGGAGGTCAAGTCCCTTGAAGATATAAGCGCCTTCCTTGATACCAAGGTCAGCGGATACGTCAAGCTCTCCAAGAGCGACTCCTTCTCCGGTGGCAACGGAGAGATTAAGCTGCCCTTTAAGTTCCTGCTCAGCATCACACCCGGTTCTCCCATAAGGGTTCTGCTACCCGAGGGCTTCGTGAACCTGAAGCCGGGAGGAGTTATTACCAACGGTTCCGGAGAGCTGATGTATGCGGTCAGTCTAAACCTCGTTTCCGGTGAGGTGAACTACTTTGGCAGGGACTTCTTCATAAGGAGGGGCTGGTTTCTTTTAGAGAAGAAAAACAAGGAGAAGAAGTACATAAACCTCTCCATAAC
>JALWEG010000052.1:0-4410 GCA_027014155.1 Aquificaceae bacterium | reverse complement strand
GGATAACGCCTTTATATACATAGACCTCATAGGTGAGCTGCCCGTGCCCAAGATATACCTACGCTCAGACCCGCCGATGGACAGGAGGGAAATACTTACCAAACTGGTGCTGGGAGGCATAACCGAAGGGGTGATTCCCGTCGCCTCGTCTCTCATAACCGAGTTCACCCACTTCACCGAGCTGAGGAGAAATATAAGCGGCCTTTTGGGTTTAGACATAAGGTTCATAACCCACACCGGCAGTCAGGGAGACATGGGACTTAACGTCCTCGTTTCCAAAAAACTCTCCAACATGCTGAGGTTGGAATACCAGCAGAGCACACTAAAGGACCCTTGGGCTACCTTCTACGGAGCGAGCGTAAGTATAGAACCTTTGGGTGTTTCCCTGGGAACGAGGGTGTATTCGGACAACACCAGGGGCTTTAGGCTAAGGATAAGGAGGAAGTTTAATTTTTAAACGATACGTGCTGTACCTACGTAAATCTGCCAAAATCTTCCATTAAGCGTAGATTTAATCCTATGAGGCTGAACCTCAAAACCCTACTTGAGTTTATGGATATGCTTGAAGAGAAGGGAGAGTGGCTGTGGACCGACACACTTATGCACGCTTACTTCGGCGAAAGCAGAGATACTCTATACAAAAAGCTAAAAAAGTTCACGGATAGCAAGCTTATAGTAAGGGTAGCTAAGGGACTTTACGCCAACCCGAGGTCAAGACACAGAAGACCCCTTATGCAACTCTACGATGTTGCAAACGCGTTAAGGGGTAAGGAGTTCTTTTACGAGTCTTTTGAGAGCAGAGCTTCGGAGCTCGGACTCATCTCTCAAGTTCCCAACAGATTGACCTTCGCGACTCAGGGAAGGAGCTACACTTACAGAACCCCCTTCGGTATTATTGAGTTCATACACAAAAGCATGAACGGGAATAGGGTTAGAGAAATGCTCGGAAACGGTTCCGTAGTATGGAGCCCGGACAAAGGAGTCTTTGAGGCTTCCCCGGAACTTGTGGAGAAAGACTTAAAAAAACACAGAAGGAGCGTTGACCTTCTGGAGGAAAACCTTTGGGCTTAGATAGGATAGACACCCTTTTAGCAAGGCTGAGTACCCGAAGGGGTATAACAAGATTGCACGCCTTCAGGGAGGCTATGCACTTAGCAGTTCTTGAGGTCATAGGAGCGGATAAAGAGCTGATGAATACCCTTACCTTTCAGGGCGGGACTGCTCTCAGGCTTTGCTACGGCCTTGGAAGGCTTTCCGAGGATTTAGACTTCGTTGCGGGCGGGGAGGGAGAGAAGGTTCTTAGCGCCGGTAAGAGACTGAAGGCTCTTTTAGAGCAGAGCTTTCCCGAGCTGAAGATAAAGGAAAGGCAAAGGGAGTTTCTTTACATACTTCGTCTGGATATTCCGCACGAGAGGATTACGGTCAAGGTGGAAATAGCGAGGGTTCCAGCTTACACTTCTGCATTCCGAAAGGTGGAGAGCGAGCTCTTTTCTCACCTTCCGAGCATTTGGATTAGAACGGAGACAAAAGAGGAGGTGCTTGCGGACAAGGTGGTGGCCATGGGGCTCAGGAGCTTTTCGGAAGAAAGACCCTTCAAGGCGAGAGACGTGTGGGATATACACTGGCTAATAAGTCGGAAGGTAGGAGTGGATACTTCTCTGGTGCTAAAGAAAGTGGAAGATTACGGCAAATCCCTTGAGGACTTTATGAACGGACTGAGAAAGAGAATAGAGTTTATGAGACGAGGGAATGCCTATGAGCCGTTTATAGAGGAGATGGAGAGGTTTCTTTACGGGAGGGACTACGAGCTTCTCTCAGATTATCCTAAAGAGATTGCGGGTGCGGTGATAGGTGAGGTATCAGATTATCTTGAGAGCCTTCTTCAACGTCCCAAGCCAGATGTAGCTCCGGAGCTCTAAGGTATGGATACACAAAAGATAAAGGAGTTCATAGCCGGACTGCTCAAGGAGGACGGCAAGAGGCTAAAGAGGAGCATAGGTGTGGGTATATACCTCTTTAACCTCATGAAGGAGGAGGCTCCCCTGTATCTGCTTGAGAAGCTAAAGAGCTTTGACGGACTTCCCTACCAGCGGCGCAAGGCGATACTCATGGAGGTTATCGGCTTCCTTAAAACCTATCAGGGAAGGCCTACCACTTCACCCGAATCTGGCGTGGAAAAGAAACCCCTGAGGAGGTTCCTCATTCCCTTGGAGAGGTTAAAATTTCTCTCGGAGAAGGAGCTTAAGACACTGAAGGGACTGGGCTTAGAGAGCCTGCTTGACGCCTTATTCTTCTTCCCGGTCAGGTACGAGGATAGGAGGCTCAACACCTCTGTGAAAAGCTCCAAGGCCGGGCAAAAGGTAGCCCTTAAAGTCAGGGTGGTAAGGGTTCAGAGGATTCAGGAAGGAGGATACACCGCGGAGGTGGTCTGTAAAGATGAGACGGGCTACCTTAAGCTCAAGTTCAGATACAAGAAGGTGGACTTTCTCTTTGCCTCTATGAGGAAGGGTATGGAGATAGCGGTGTTCGGCAAGCTCAGAAGCTACAAGGGCGAAAAGTATATGGTTCACCCCGAGATACTCCGTCCCGAGAGCGGGGAGGTAGGCAGGATACTACCCGTCTATTACTCAAGGGTAAAGGGAGAGTTGGTTAAGATTTCTTCCAAACAAAAACAAAAGAGGATAAGGGAGGCGTTGGAGAAGATAGTAGAGAAAACGGTCAAGTATATGCCCGAGTACCTGCCGCAGGAGCTTCTGGAAAAGTACTCCTTCCCCCGTATAGAGGAAAGTATCCGGGAGGTTCACCTTTCCCAATTCACCCCCCCGGCGCTGCTGAACAACTTCTCCTCTGCTTACCACAAAAGGTTCATATACGAAGACCTCTTGGTCTTCCAGTGCGCCCTACTCCTAAAAAAGAGGGAGGCTTCCCAAACTCCGGCACCCCGCATAGGGGTAAGCTTCCCCTTGGTTCAGGAGTTTACCGCTCGCCTGCCCTTTAGGCTTACCAGGGCGCAGGAGAGGGTGGTAAGGGAGATTCTCAAGGACCTTGCGAGTAGCAGTCCGATGAACAGACTGCTTCAGGGCGACGTAGGTAGCGGGAAGACAGTGGTTGCTGCGGCGGTAGCCTACGCGGTGGTGAAGGCAGGCTACCAGGTGGCCGTGATGGTTCCAACCGAGATACTGGCGCACCAGCATTACGAGAAGTTCAAGGAGTTCCTTGAGAATTTCGGTATAAAGGTGGCACTGCTGACGGGGAGCAAGACGCCGGCTCAGAAGAGGAGCGCTTACAAACACATAAAGGAGGGAAACATAGACGTGGTGGTAGGCACCCACGCCCTCATACAGGATAAGGTGGAGTTCAAGAATCTCGGCTTGGTGGTCATAGACGAGCAGCACAGGTTCGGTGTGATGCAGAGGAAAGTCCTCTTGGAGAAGGGAGGCGGTATGTCCCCCCACTGCCTCGTTATGAGCGCAACCCCCATACCCAGAACCCTTGCCCTCTCCATATACGGAGACTTAGACATATCGGTAATAGACGAGCTTCCGCCGGGTAGGAAGGAGGTTATCACGAGGTTAATCTTTGAGAGTGAGAAGGATAAGCTCTTTGAACGCATAAGGCAAGAGCTGGATAAGGGAAACAAGGTTTACGTGGTCTATCCTCTCATAGAGAGCTCGGAGAAGCTGGAGCTGAAGGCGGCAACTCAGGAGTATGAGAGATGGAAGAGGGAGTTTCTGGAGAGGGAGGTGTATCTTCTTCACGGCAGAATGAGCGAGGCTCAAAAGAGGGAGACCATGGAGAGCTTTAGGGAAAGGGGGGACATACTGGTGTCCACCACCGTAATAGAGGTAGGTGTGGACGTTCCGGAGGCCACCGTTATGGTTATAGAGGACGCCCACAGGTTTGGACTCTCCCAGCTGCACCAGCTCAGGGGGAGGGTCGGTCGTTCCGACAGGGAGTCCCTCTGCTTTCTCGTTGTCCCGGACGAGCTGAAGAACAAAGACAGAGATGCCGTAAGGAGGCTCAGGGTCTTAGTTAAGACCAACGACGGCTTCGCCGTGGCGGAAGAGGACCTTAAGATAAGGGGACCCGGCGAGCTGTTGGGCGTCTCCCAGTCGGGATACTTCGGCTTTCACATGGCTAACCTCGCCCGCTCCTACGACAGGGAGGTTCTAAAGAGAGCCAGAGAGGATGCCCAAGCCCTGATAGAGAGAAACCCTACCCTTGAAGGGCTGGAAGACCTCAAGAGCTTGATACTCCATCGCTACGGTAAAAATATGAACCTGAGCCTGGTCGCTTAGCTGTGACATCCTCTCGGCTTTAAAAAAGCCGAGCTTCCTGCTTCACAGAGGTATAGCTTACACGGATATAGGGACTTCCCTTAAATACCCGTGCAGTGGCTTCCCTCTCCAC
>JALWEG010000051.1 GCA_027014155.1 Aquificaceae bacterium | reverse complement strand
TCTCCCAATTCATGGAGAGCTTTTCCTTCCTTGAGAGCTTCTTCTGTTCTCTCTTGAGTCTTTTCTCAAGTCTCTGCAAGAACTTGGGGTGTTGTATGAACTTTCCTTCCGATGTGGTGGCAAGGCTCTTGATTCCAAGGTCTATTCCTACCGCTTTCTCCTGAGCTTCTCTGAGTATCTGTTCAAGCTCTACCTCCACCGTTATACACACATACCACTTGCCTGAAGGTTCTCGTTTTACGGTGATAGTCCTTGCCTTTGTCCAATCTATCTCCCTGTGCAATCTTATTTTGAGTTCTCCAAGCTTGGGAAGGTGTAGGTATGCAAACTTGCCATTTTTCCTTTCAAGCTTGATAACTTCTGTAAGCTTTGGGTCTTTTGTGAGCTTGTCCTTTTGCTTCATCCATATCTGCGGAAAGGTGAAGGAGTTGTATTTGTAGAGCTTCTTCTTTTTGGGATACTTGGCTTCTTTTCTGAAAAACTTTTGGAAGGCGTTATCTACTCTTCTGAGGCAGTCCTGAAGGACTTGGGAATGTATTAGCTTTAGTGTTGGGTCTTTCTTCTTGAGCTTGGGAAGGGAATTTTGCTGGTGTGAATACGTAATGCTTTTCTTTTCCTCTTTCCAAGCTCTTTTTCTTTCCTCAAGAGCATGGTTGTAGAGGTTGCAAAGTATGTAGAGCCAGTTTTCCATTTTGTATTCCAGGAGAGCCGAGGGGTAAGCTCTGAATTTGTAGGTCAGCAGGAATTTAGGTTCTTCCTTAGCCATCTTCTACGTTGTCTTTATTATACTCACTAACGCCCTTGCGGGCGACGCCCTGTATCCCCTCCCTTACGGAAGGGGACTTAGGGCGTAAGTTTAGTTAAAGCCTGCCGCAGGAGTCGCACATCTCGCATACGGCACACCGGTCGCATCTGGGTGCTTTGGCGGTGCACACCTCTTTGCCGTGGGTCATCAGCAGAAGTGAGAAGGCGGTCCACTTATCCTTGGGCACCACCTGCATAAGCTCCTTCTCTATCTTGTCTGCGTTCTTCTGTTTTGTCAGTCCTATCCTTTGGGCGACCCTCATCACGTGTCTATCAACGATTATCGCGGGCAGTCCGAAGGCTCCTCCGACCACCATATTGGCCGTCTTTCTACCTATGCCCGGAAGCTCGGTCATATCTTCCACGTTATCGGGCACCTTGCCGCCGAACCTCTCTACGAGAGCCTCGCAACACTCCTTTATGAGCTTAGCCTTCCTTTTGTAAAAGTTTATGCTCCTTATATCCTTTTCCAGCTCCTCTAAGGGCGTATCCACTACCACCTGCGGAGATGGATACTTCTTGAAGAGGCTCTTGGTTATCTCGTTGACCCTTTTGTCGGGCGCTTGAGCGGCAAGTATGGCCGCCAGCAACAGCTCAAAGGCGTTGGAGTACTCCAGCTCCAGTTTGGGATTGGGATATCTCTCGCTTAGGGTTTCTATTATCTTCAGAACCTTCTCCTTCACCCTTTTAACTCCTTCAAAACCTTCTCTACGTGTCCCTTAGCTTTTACGTTATACCAAGCCTTGGCTATCTTGCCCTCTTCATCAATGACGAAGGTGGAGCGTATTATGCCCTTGGTTATCCTGCCGTACATCTTCTTTTCTCCGTAGGCTCCGTAGCTTTCTGCGACCTTTTTATCGGGGTCGCTCAGAAGAATGAAGTTCAGTCCGTATTTCTCCCTGAACTTCTTATGGGAGTTCACCGAGTCCGGACTGACACCTATGACCGTGTATCCCATACCGCTCAGAAGGTTCAGGTTGTCCCTAAAGTCGCAGGCCTCGGTGGTGCAGCCGGGCGTGTTGTCCTTGGGATAGAAGTAGAGGATAACCTTACTGCCTATAAAGTCTTTAAGGCAAAATTCCTTTTCCTGTCCCTCCTGGTCTATACCCTTTAAGCAAAACTCCGGTGCTTTGTCGCCCTCTTTCAACATAGCGCACGAAAATACCCAAGCCAGGTTCCAAGCTTGGGGCCGGGGCACTTATATCCCGCTCTCTTCAAGATGCCCACTCCCCGGCAAGCGGCATTTGGGCATCCCGTTCTATTTTACGAGCTTTTATCTTGACTGCCGGCGTAAATGTGGTGTCAGGATTCAGTCTTTTGGAGCGTTTTATAAAGAATATGAAAATCATGAAAGGAGGTACGCAGGGCATGAAGAAAGCGCTAATTCTGAGCGGACTCTTGGCAACCCTTTACGGCTGCGGTGGAGGCGGATTGTCCACCGGCTTGGATATCCCCATAGGCGGGGGTGGAGGTGGTGTAGGCGGTAGTTCCCATGTAAGTTTGGAGTTCCTCGGGGTGTCTAAAAGCAGCGTAAATGCCGGTGAGTCCTTTACGGTCAGTTGGCAGGTTAGCTTCTCTTCAATTACGAACAGCTACTTCGTAATGGCCTACCTGAACACCTCCCCAGAACTGCCGGCTTCCGAAGGGGATTATATGTTTTACAGGAATTGCGGCTCCTCCATATACGGCTGCGGTAGTACGGGGTCAATTTCTTGCGATTACAGGATAAATTCCTACGGCGATGCGGTGGTGAGCTGCGGCAGGTCAAACTACAGAGTGCCCTTTCTCGGTAAGGGCTACCTTATTCTAAAGGCTTGCGTCTATGGCGACAGCATGCAGAAGATATGCGACGTTAAGTCCGTTCCGATTACTCTCAATTGAACCTTGAGAGGGGGAGGGGGTAAAGATGGATATATTGGAACTCTTCTTGCTACTTGCTCTGCTTAGCGGCTTGATGTCGGGTTTGGGCAGTTTGCTTGCGGCAAAAGTTGGTGATAGTGCTCAAGATGACGCGAGTCGGTATCGCGACGACGGTGATAAATTCTTTGAAGACGATACCCACGATGATGACAACGATGCGGATAGTTTCACAGACCCGCACCACTGCTCCGAACCAGACCCCTCTTGTCCCTATCATCACGATGAAGATGACCACTATATCTGCCATGACGACTACGATAACAGCTGTTTCTGGGACGATGATGATTCCTCCTACTATGACGACGATGATTAACCGCGGATTCCTTTAAAATTATCTCCATGTCTGAACTTACACCCCTTGAAGAGGCTCTCAGGGCCGTGTTGGAAAGTGTGAGGCCCTTAGAAAAGGAGAGGGTTTTCCTATATGACGCTCTGGGCAGAGTTCTGGCACAGGATATTTTGGCGGATACCGACAAGCCCCTCTTTGATAACTCGGCTATGGACGGATACGCGGTAAGATTTGAGGATATACGGGGCGCTTCTGAGGAAAGCCCTGCAGAGCTTAAGGTGCTGGGTAAGCACTCCGCCGGAACCGGAGAGAGCGTGCGCGTGGTGGAGGGAACGGCGGTAAAGATATTCACCGGTGCACCCATTCCGGAGGGTGCGGATACCGTGGTTCCGGTTGAGTATACGCAGACCGAGGGCGAAAGGGTTCTCATAAAGAGGGAGTTCAAAAGGGGTGCCAACGTCAGACTCAGGGGAGAGGACGTAAGAGAAGGAGACGTGGTGGTTCCTGAGGGTAAGGAGATAAGTCCCTACGATATAGGCATGATAGCTTCCGTAAACAGGTCTTTGGTTGAGGTATACAGAAGGCCTACGGTGGCCGTGCTTTCCACCGGAGACGAGCTTTTGGAGCTGGGTCAAGAGCAGACGCGCAACTCTCAGATAAGGAGTTCCAACCACCACATGCTCTACTCTCTCGCTCTCGGAGCCGGAGCGCTTCCGGTTCAGCTGGGTATAGCCCCCGATGAACCCGAGGCTTTAAGGAGAGTGCTGGCCACCTGCCACAACTACGACATATTCATCACCACCGGCGGCGTATCTATGGGTGAGAAGGATTACGTTCAGTACTTGGTCAAAGAGGTGGGGGTAGATGTAAGGTTTCATAAGTTAAGAATAAAACCGGCGAAGCCGGTTCTTTTTGGAACATATAAAGAGAACGGCCTCTTCTTCGGCCTTCCCGGAAATCCCGTTTCCTGTGCCGTGGCCTTTGACCTGCTGGTTTATCCGGCAATAAGGAGCATGTTGGGAGCTAAGGAGGTCTTCAAAAGAAAGCTGAAGGCCAAGCTGGTAAGGGCTTTCAGGAGAAGGGACGCCAAAAGAAGGGAGTTCGCCCGTGCAAAGGTCTGGTTTGAAGAGGGTGTATACCTGTGCGAGCCTCTGCAAAAACAGCAGTCCCACATGCTAACCTCCATGGTGGAGGGCAACGCCTACATGGTCGTTTACGAAGGCGTATCCTCCCTTGAGGAAGGGCAAGAGGTGGAGGTAATACCCTTCCTATGATAAGGGTTCTGACGCCCTCTATAAGGTTTGCGCTTCAGGATATAAAGCTCTCGTTTACAGGTTCTCTTTTGGGATTTCTCTGGGTTATAGTCAACCCCCTCATACTTGTCAGCGTGTATCTCTTTCTATTCCAGTACGTTATGAGGGTTAAGTTTGCCTTTGAGATGCCCATAGACTACGGGGTGTTTCTCCTGTCGGGGATAGTTATGTGGGTCAGCTTCGCCAACGCCCTGTCCAAGGCGGTAAACTCAGTCATAGACAACAGACACATAATCAAGAAGGTGAACGTATCTCCGGCGGTCTTCATACTTTCATCGGGCATATCCGCCTTCTTGGTAAACTCCATAATGTTCTTCTTCCTCTTGGTGGTGTGTGTGGTGAAGTACTCTTACAGCTCCTATCTTCTGATGTTCGTATCCTTAGTGTTGACGCTTATCTCGCTCCTCATCTTCTCCACCGGTTTGGCTCTGAGCCTTGCCAGTCTTAACGTCTACGTTAGGGACGTGGCCCACGTGCTTAACCACACCCTAAACTTCGCCTTCTACTTTACTCCCATACTCTACACGGTGGACAAAGCCCCAAAGTTGGTGCAGAAGCTCTTGATGCTCAATCCCATGACCTACTTCGCCCAAGCCATGCACTCTATAGTTATAAAGGGAGCCTTGGAGCCTAAGACCGCGGGCATCATAGTAGCGCTCTCCCTGCTGAGCTTCGGCACGGGATTTTATGTGTATAAATCCCTAAAAGAGGGTTTTTACGATGTCCTCTGAGAGAGGTTTCTCCCTCGTAGAGGTTGTTATAGCCTTCGCAATAACTTCCATATTCCTCTCCTCTATATACCTCGTTCTTCAGAACGCCATCTTTACCATGGAGAGGAGCAAAAAGGGTGTGCCCTCCGTCCTGAAGCTTTCGGGGGTAAATTACGCCGTAAAGAGCGGGAAAGCGCTCCTGAGAGAGAACCTAAGGCGCAAAGTAAGGGGCAGAGATGAGACCTGTCAGAGACTAACCTTCAAAGATTCGGAGTTCCTGAGGTGTCCCATCAGGGTAAAGGACGTTTTTGGCAGAGAGCACCTACTCAGCAAGGAGTACCTCGTAATCTTCGGGGAGGATACCATGGTTTTGGGAAGGTAGGTTCTATATGGAGGCTATGTCTATCTTCCCTTCGTATATAGCCTTACCTACCACCACGCCGTCCACGACCCCGTAAAGCTTCTTTATGTCCTCTAAGGTGGATACCCCCCCGGAGGCGAGGACGGGTTTGTCCACCAGCTCCTTTATTTCCCTGTAGGGGTTTATATCTACACCCTCAAGGCTCCCGTCCCTCTCTATTATGGTGTACAGATAGCCCCAGATGGGTTTGTCTTCGTAGCGCCGGGCAAGCTCCTGGGGGGATAGGGCACTCTCTTCCTTCCAGCCGCCTATCGCCACCCTGCCGTACCTGGCGTCTATGGATAGGATTACCCTTTCGGGATAGGCCTCAATTATTCTCTCAAACTCTTCCGGTCGCTTGAGAGCAACCGTTCCCATAACGAGGAAGTCTATACCCTCCTCAAACAGTAGCCTTGCCGTCTCAAAGTCCCTTATTCCCCCGCCCAGCTCTATCTCGTTGGAGAAGACCTTCCTTATGAGGAGAATCTTATCAAGGTTCTTGGGCTTCCCCCCCTCTGCGCCGTCCAAGTCAACCACGTGAAGCCTCTTAAAACCCATGTCGTTAAACAGGGTAGCGGTCTCAATTAGGTCTTTATCGTATTCCTTGAGCTTATCAAACTCTCCCTTGTAGAGCCTTACCAGCTTGCCCTCTTTTATGTCTATGGCAGGTATTACGAAACTCCTTAAATCCATAGCTGATATAGATTATATTGCGGACTGAAACTCAATATACTTTTTATCGTAGGGGAGCGAAATGTTAAACTTTGAGTTCCTCATAAAATCCCTGGAGGTGAGGGACGTATACACGAGGGGACACACGGAGAGGGGAACCCACTACGCCATGCAGATAGGCGCCGCCATGGGACTGACCGAAGGGGAGCTTAACGACCTCTACATAGGAGGGTTGATACACGACATAGGCAAGATAGGCATTCCGGACGTGATACTCCTCAAACCTGCAAAGTTGACGAAAGAAGAATTTGAGGTTATGAAGCTCCACGTTAAGATAGGCTACGAGCTTATAAAGGACAACGAGATTCCCGAGGGTAGCCTTGAGGTGCTCCTCTACCATCAGGAGAAGTACGACGGCAGCGGCTATCCCTTCGGAAGGTCTAAGGAGAACATACCCCTGCTCGCGAGAGTTTACACCATTGCGGATGCCTTTGAGGCCATGACCGCAAGGAGGATATACAAAAAGAGCAAAAGCTGGGAAGAGGCCTTTAAAGAGTTAGAGGAGCTGGCCGGAAAGCAGTTTGACCCGGATATAGTTCCCTATGCGGTTAATACTTTGTCCAATCTGAAGAAGGTGCCATGGTATTCTACCTCTACGAGCCCGGACATAGAGCGGATTCGGTGGAGCTTCTACTTTATGGACTCTACGGGAGCGATTAAGGGAGACCTCTTCTTGCCTACCCTCAACGCTTTTATGGAGCAGAAGGAGGAGTTCTGCCTCACGATTTTTGATATAAAGAACCTTTCCAGAATAAACCTTGAGAAGGGCTGGACTAAGGGGAACGAAGCCCTCGCCCTGCTGGTCAGAGCTATAAATATGGAGTGCTGCTCCATGTACGACCTGAAGGAGACCATAGTCAAGCTGATGAAGGAGGACGTCTTAGACATAAACAGCCCTCTGATATTCCGTATAGGAGGAGACGAGTTTGCCGTGATAGCGCCCTTCATACCGCCGCCCGAGAAGGTAAAGCACGTGGTCGCCTTCATGAAGGAACAAGGGGTAGAGGTATCTTACCTGCAGAGCAATTATCCGAAGGACTTCAAGAGCGAGAAGGATATACTGAGCAGGATTATGCAATTCAGCAGAAAGAGGAGCTTCAGTATAGAGTTAGACCTAATTCAGCCCGAATGATATAGAATCTTAGGAAAGATGGAGATAGACGTTCCGGCCACCACCACAAACTTCGGAGCGGGCTTTGATACCTTCGGACTCGCTTTGGAGCTTTACAACACATTTGAGGTAAGGCCCTCGGACTCTTACAGAGTTCGGGTTTTTGGGGAGGAGGGTAAGAACCTGCCTTCGGACGAGAGCAACCTATTTGTAAGGGTTTATAAAAGGTGCTGCGAGGTTCTGGGCTTTCAAGACCGGCCTATAGAGCTCAAGCAGTTTAACTCCGTTCCGGTGGCGAGGGGTTTGGGCTCCTCGGCCACCGCCATAGTGGGAGGTATAGAGTGTGCTTTGAAGGTCTTTAACACTTCTCTGCCCTTAGAGGAGAAGCTGAAAATCGCCTTTGAGTTTGAATCCCACCCCGACAACCTGCTCCCCGCCTTCGTGGGGGGCTTTACAGTCAACGCCTTGGACGGGGACAGGCTCTACTTTACTAAGCACGAGTTTCCCCAAGAGCTGAGGTTGGTTTTTGCCGTGCCCGACTTTGAGCTTTCCACCGAGAGGGCGAGAAGGGTTCTAAAGAAGAGGTTTACAAGGCAGGAGGCGGTATTTAACGTCCAGAGGGCGGCGCTCTTTATCTCCTCTCTCCTGTCGGGCGATTACGCCCTACTTTCTGAGGCGGTTAAAGATAGACTCCACCAGCCCAAAAGAGCCAAGCTGATAAAGGGTTTTGACGAGGTTCTGTCCGCCGCCTACGCTCAAGGGGCTTTGGGGGTTTTCTTGAGCGGTGCCGGCCCGTCCGTGTGCGCCATCTGCAAGGGTTCGGAGAAAGAGGTGGCGGAGGCGATGGTGCAGGCCTTTGCAAGCAGGGGGGTAAAGGCCACCTACAAGATACTTAAGGCAAACTCCGAGGGATGCATGGTAAGGTGCTGACCCTTGACGTGGGAAACACCACAGTGGACGCCTGTCTCTGGGAAGAGGGTAAGCTATCCTGGCACAGGAAGCTGAGACATGCAGATATAGATATACTCCAAGGAGAGGAAGCCGAGAGGGTTCTGTGCTCAAGCGTGAGGCCCTCCGTGAACGAGAACCTGGCAGAAAGCCTCGGAGAGCGTATAAGGTTCATAGGGCTGGCGGACGTTCCCATAGCCGTGGATTACGAGACCAAAGATACCTTGGGTATAGATAGAGTTATCAACGCCTTCGGCGTTAGGGAGCTTTACGCGAGAGACGCTCTAATCGTCAGTTGCGGAACGGCTACGGTGATAGACCTGCTCAAAGGAGGGGTGTTCAGAGGAGGGTTTATAACGGCGGGTATAGGCATGAAGCTACGGGCGCTCTATGAAAGCGCGGAGGGTCTTCCCATGCTTGAACCGGAATCCCTGAATGTGTCCATAGGGAGGAGCACGAGAGAGGCCCTGCTGGGGGGCGTTCTGAGGGAGACTAAGGCTCTGCTCAGGGAGTGCAAAAGCCTGTGGGGTGTCAAGGAGGTAGTGATAACGGGGGGAGAGGGATACCTTTTGGAGGACATGGGTGTTTACGACCCACTCCTGAGCCATAGGGCCATGCTAAAGCTTCCTTGAAGGCGAGCCGGGCGAGTGTATATTAATAGAGACCATGAAGGCAAAGTTCAACAGAGAGCTTGTCAAGAAGTATGACAGACCCGGACCCAGATACACCAGCTATCCGCCCGCCACCGAGTTCACCGAGGAGGTGGGAGCGCAGGACTACGTAAGTAAGCTGACCGAGAGCAACGAGAGGAAGACACCTCTTTCTCTTTACTTCCACATTCCCTTCTGCGAACAGAGGTGCCTTTACTGCGGCTGCAACGTAATCATATCCCATAGAAAGGGCATAGAGGTTCCATACTTGGAGAGGGTGTACAGGGAGATTGAGCTGGTGTCCCGATACATAGACCCCACCAGAAAGGTGGAGCAGCTCCACTGGGGCGGAGGCACCCCCAACTACTTGGACGAGGAACAGATTCGCCAATTCTTTGCCAAGATAAGGGAGCACTTCACCTTCAGCGACGACGCCGAGATTAGCGTAGAACTTGACCCCAGATTTGCGAGGAAAGAGCAGTTAAGGGTTCTCAAAGAGGTGGGTTTCAACAGGGTTAGCCTCGGGGTTCAGGACTTAGACCCCAAAGTGCAGGAGGCGGTAAACAGGATACACCCCTTGCCTGTAATCAGGAGGGTGATGGAAGACCTGAGGGAAACGGGCTTTCAGAGCGTAAACATAGACCTGATTTACGGACTCCCTTACCAGAGCAAGGAGAGCTTTGAGCGAACCGTAGAGCAGGTTATAGAGCTAAATCCCGACAGGCTGGCGGTTTACAGCTTCGCCTACGTGCCCTGGATAAAACCGCATCAGAAGCTCATACCTCAAGATGCGTTGCCCTCTGCCGAGGAAAAGCTCTCCATACTGAACATGGTGATAGACAGGTTTCAAGAGGCCGGATACGTGTATATAGGCATGGACCACTTTGCCAAACCCGAGGACGAGCTGGCGGTCGCTCAAAGGCAGAGCAAGCTCTGGAGGAACTTTCAGGGCTACACCACCAGAAAGGGCGTGGAGCTTCTGGGGTTCGGTGCGACCTCAATAGGTATGCTCCACGATGGATACTTCCAAAACTACAAAACCCTGAGGGAGTATAACGTTGCGGTGGACGAAGGTAGGATTCCCATATTCAGAGGATACCTCTTGGACGAGGACGACCTAATCAGGAGGGAGGTGATAATGGATATAATGTGCAACCTGGGAGTGAGCTTTGATAGGATAGAGAGGGAGTTCGGGATTGATTTCGCGACTTACTTTGAGAGGGAGCTTGAGGAGCTCTCTTCCCTTGAAGAGGACGGCCTTATAAAGGTGGAAAGCGGGAGGATAAGCATACTTCCCGTGGGCAGGCTCCTGATAAGGAACGTTGCCATGGTGTTTGACGCCCACCTCAGGAAAAAGAAAGAGGTAAGATTCTCAAGAACCGTGTAGATGAAACCCCTACTGGAAGTGAACTCCGTATCCAAGGCTTACAGGATAAAGAAGGGTTTTCTGAGAAAAGAGAACTTTTGGGCTTTAAGGGATTTGAGCCTAAGTATCATGCCGGCCGAAATTCTGGGAGTGGTAGGGGAATCGGGTTCGGGCAAGAGCACGCTGGGCAAACTGATTCTCAGGCTTGAGAGGCCTACCGAGGGTAGCCTTCTATTTAAGGGGAGGGATATATACGGCTTGGGTAAGGAGTACACCCGGCACGTGTCCGTAGTATTTCAAGACCCGAGGGCCTCGCTCAACCCGAGAATGAAGGTGAGGGAGATACTTGAGGAACCGCTCATAGTTCATGGCATAAGGGAAAGGGAGGACAAGGTTAAAGAGGTTATGAAGTTGGTTAACCTGTCCGAAGAGTTCCTTGAAAGAAAGCCAGAGCAGCTCTCAGGGGGCCAAAGGCAGAGGGTCGCCATAGGCAGAGCCATAATTCTGAACCCCGAGCTGATAGTGGCCGACGAGCCTACCGCCTCCTTAGACGTGGCCATTCAGGAGCAGATACTATCGCTGATTTTGAGTTTAAAGGAGAGGGGATACTCTTTCCTGTTCATAACCCACGACATAAGGGTCGTGGAAAAGATAAGTGATAGAATAGCGGTTATATACGGCGGCGTCTTGATGGAGTTAGGGAGTAAAGAGGAGGTTCTAAAAGAGCCCATGAACCCCTACACCAAGTTTCTTCTGGGCAGCCTGCCCGTCAAACACCCGAGGGATAGAAAGCGGGAGGAGCTACAGGAGATTGAGTATCACATTCCGGAGAAGGGCTGTCCCTTTTACCCCAGATGTCCCGAGAGGCTCCAGGATTGCTCCGAGAGTCTCAGGAGGAAGGAGATAGATGGAAGGTTCATCGCCTGCAACCTATACTGACTTTATCGTATTCGTATTCCTTCTCTTTATGTCCGGCTTCTTCGCCTCTTCGGAGGTGGTATTCTTCAGCGTCAGCAAGCCCTTTCTTATGAAGTTCTCCACCAGCAGGTTCTACAGAGTGCTGCTCAAGATAATCTCCAAGCCTAAAGAGGTGCTCATATCCATACTCATAGGGAACGAGATAGTTAACGTCCTGATTTCCTCATACGGCGCCAGCCTATTCACTTCTCTGATGGGTAAGGAGGGAGCCTTCATATCTGCGGTGGTGATGTCCACCCTGATATTCATATTTGGAGAAACACTGCCCAAGAACGCGGTTCTGCCGGTAGCACCGCGCCTTTCCCTGATTTACGCACCCGTCTTTTACGTGTTTCACCTGCTTATAACTCCCGTGCGGCTGATTCTCTTTATACCCGTTCAGGGACTATTGGAGAAGTTTGGTGTAAGGCTGGAGGAGGAGAGCTACCAGCTGTCGGAGGAAAAGCTCCTATCCCTGCTGGAAAGCGGCGTTGAGTCGGGCAACTTCCTTGAAAGCGAGAGCCAGATGGTCAAAAAGGCGCTTGACATGGACGAGACCTTGGTCAGGGAAATCATGACCCCCAGACCCGACATATTCGCCCTTGAGCAGGACAGGAAGGTTAAGGAGGTCATAGAGGATATAAAGAGGTACGGCCACAGCAGGTTCCCCATATACGAGAACGTCTTAGACCACATAACGGGCGTAGTAAGCATAAAGGATATGCTGCCCGTTGAGGAGAACGCCGAGAGAGCCTTAAAGGAGTTCGCCAAAGCGCCCCTAATAGTTCCCGAAGTCATGTCCGTCAGCAGCCTGCTCAAGGAGTTCAGGAAGGGAAAGGCGCATATCGCCGTGGTGGTGGACGAGCACGGGGCCGTTTCGGGGGTGATAACCCTTTATGACATACTCAAGTGGCTCTTGGGAGACGTTCCCGAAGAGTGGGAGGAGGAGAAGGAGGTGGTAAGGCTTGCGAGAGATACCTACAAGGTGAGCGGTTCTGCGGACATAGAGGAGCTGTCCAAGGAGCTGGGCTTTGAGCTGCCAGAAGACTACGATTACGATACCGTAGGCGGCTTCATTATGGCCAACCTTGAGAGGGTGCCCCAGAAGGGGGACGAGTTTGAGTATAGGGGCTTTAAGTTCGTGGTGGAGGACATGGAGGGCAACAGGGTCAAGGAGGTGATAGTCCACGCTCCGCCGAGCAGGGAACGGGCGGTAAACGGCTGATGGAACACCTCGTAGTTCTTGAGGACTCCCACTTCAGGCTGGAGCCTCCCTTCGGCAAGCTGGTTTACAAAAGGGTCGGAGAGCTTCCCAAGGAGGAAGAGCTGATCACGAAAGAAGAGCTGCCCCAGGGTATACCCTATCCTGCCCTGAATCCTCTACAGAGCCTCTTTTACAAGAGGTATAAGGAGGGCAACGCGCTGGTAAGCGCTCCCACCTCTGCGGGCAAGAGCCTGATAGCCTACACCTTTATGGCTAAGAAGAAGGGCAGAAAGGTGTTCACGGCACCCACCAAGTCCTTAGTGTATGAAAAGACCATTGAGCTCAGGCGTTTCTTCGGCAAGGGTGTAGACGTCAGAACCGGAGACATCGTGGAGGTCTTCAAACCCGTATCAAAGGAGGTGGTAGTGGCCACTTACGAGAACCTGGTCTTGGCTCTTAGGAACAACCTGAACTGGGTTCAGGATATATCCTGCGTCGTTATAGACGAGGTGCACCACCTTATAGGCAGCAGGGGTTGGGTGCTGGAAGAGTTGATAACCTACCTGCTGGACAGAGGGATAGAGGTGCTCGGCCTCTCTGCCACGCTACCGGGCTCTGAACAGTTAGCCAAGTGGATAAGGGCGAGCCTCTTCATAGAGAGCCGATGGAGGCCGGTGCCTTTAGAAAGGAAGGTGGTTCCATTGGTGGAGTTTGAGCCCCTCTCCAAGGACTCTAAGGGAAACGACGAGCTGATGGCCTCCAGACTCTTGAACGCTCTGTATTCACTACGCCGGTCCGACCAGCAGGTAATTCTATTCGTTCATAAAAAGAGCGTGGGTTGGAAGCTGTTGGAGATGGCAAACAGAGAAAAGATTGGAATCATGAACGCCACCCTGCCCTTTGAGAAGGAGGAGAGAAAGGAGCAGGAGATAGCCTTCCACAACGCCGACATACCCAAGGAGGAAAGGGAGGAGATAGAGAAGAGCTTCCGGGAGGGTAAGCTCAAAACCCTCATAGCCACCCAGACTTTGGCGTATGGAGTTAACCTCCCGGCGGACGTGGTGATGGTCAGCGTCAGAGGATTCTATGACAGGTTCTCTTCCCGGTGGAGACTCATACCCAATCACTTAGACATTCTCCAGATGGAAGGCAGGGCGGGCAGGTTGGGAATCAGGGATAAGGGCTACTCTTACCTTCTGCCTTACGGAGCGAGGGCAGACCTTCTTGAGGAAGAGCTTCAGAGGCAGATGGAAGCGGAGTTTACCCCCTTTCTCAAACACATAATTGATACCCGGAACTTCAGGGAGATAGAGCGGGTTCTCAGCCTCTTTACGCTGGTGGGTTTTCTGTACGAGGGAGAGAACTACAAAGACTTTTTGAAGAAATCCTTCTCCCTCGCTGAGCTGGCAGACAGGGAGGAGTTAGAGGAGGTCTTTGAGTGGTTGAAGGAAAAGGGCTACATAGACGGGCACAAGCTCACAGACAAGGCTCTCTTTTGCATAAGGAGCGGTATGTCCCCCCTCAACTACGAGGAGTTTTCCTTCAGAAGGGAGCTTAACCTGGAAGAGGCGGTGATGATAAGACCTCTGCTCTTCGTTAAACGTTTTGATGGACTCTTCCAATTCCTTAAGGTTCAGAAGGATAAGTTCATGAGGGACTTGGAGTATGTACGCTCTAAGCTGGTGCCCTGCGGGGAGAGCTGCTACGAGGACAACACGGACCAATTCCTCTTTTACACGGAAGGGCTTACCTTCTCTTACAGGAACCTGCAGAATCCGCCGGGTGAGTTCTCTTACTTGGGAACGGACGCCCTGCACCTGCTCAGAACACTGATAGAGCTTAGGAAGCTGGGGGATATAAGGTGGGACAACCTAAAAATCATGCAAGTGGCCCACAGCGTAAAGTATGGCTTGCCGCCCGCCTTCGCTTCCTTGGGGGGCATAAAGGGGATAGGGCACGTGAGGGCGAACCTGCTTCGTGTTCTCATGTCTCAGGAGAACCTGCAGCCGCCGCCCCTGTGCTCACCCACCTTCCGGTTGATTGATACGCTCACCGACGCCTTCGGAGAAGGCTTAGAAAAGCGGCTCAGAGATACGCTACTTGAGCACAGATACACGGGAGACAAAGAAAGAGCCTCTAAGGAGGCTCGGCAGGTGCTTGGCTACCTGAAAAGAAACTCCAAAGGCTACCTGGTGGACGGACGCATACTCAGGACTATGGGAGGCTTTATCTTGGGCATGGAGGCCGTCGGTCTGAGAAGAAGGGAGCTTATAGAGAGGCTTCTATGATTTCCAGAATCTCGTTATAAACGCCCTGCGGGTTATTTCTGTAATCTTTTCCAAGCTCCACCGCCCTCTCAAGGGGAATTAAACCCTCCCGGACGAAAAGCTGCAGTAGTTGGGTCAAGTTGGTGGGTCTATCCTTGAAGGCTCCCCTCTCAAAGTCCAACACGTAAACCTTGCCCTTTCTGTCTATCAGCACGTTCTTGTATAGGTTGGAAAACTCGTCCCTGTTTATACCCATTCCGTCCAGTATGTAGGCGGCCTCAAGAATCTGTCTGTAAGCTTGAAGCCTTTGAATTCGGCCGGCACCCTTCAGAAACTTACCGAAGGTCTCCCCCTCTATAAACTTGTATCCCAGATACCCGTCCCCTCTGAGCACAAGCTGAGGAAAGTACTCTATCCCCTTGAGTTTCTGGAGTATGTCCGCCTCCTTGTTTATAGCTCTAACCTTATCTCTCCCTTTGGCGAGCTTCACCGCCACCTTTAGACCCTCATACTCGCCTACGAATATCAAACCGCGCCAGCCTTTGGCGAAGGGCTTTAAGTTCTTAACTTCAAGGGACACTCTCTCCAACAACTCTTCCATCGGACATAGTTATCACCCGCTCGCTCAGGCGAGCGAGCTTCTCCTCATGGGTTACCATGACTATGGTAATGCCCTTGGCCTTTAGCTTCAAGAATATATCCATCACCACCTTTGAGTTCTTAGAATCAAGGTTGCCCGTGGGTTCGTCCGCCAGTATGGCCTTGGGCTCGTTGGCCAAGGCTCTGGCTATGGCCACCCTCTGTTGCTCGCCACCCGAGAGCTGATGAGGTTTTCTCTCCTCTTTCCCCTCCAGGCCAAGGCTCCTCAGGAGCTCTTTGGCCCTTGAGAGGCTCTCTCCCTTTTCCTTACCCGCTTTGAGCATCGGTAGCATTACGTTCTCTACGGCGGTTAGTTCCGGCACCAGGTAATGGAACTGAAACACGAAGCCCAGCTTCCTGTTCCTTATGTAAGAAAGCTCCTCTTTGAAATCAACCCGCCTGCCCTCAAAGAAGACCTCTCCCTCGCTGGGAGAGTCCAGCAGGGACATTATGTAAAGGAGGGAGCTTTTTCCGGAACCGGAGGCGCCCAGGACGCTGAGAAACTCTCCCTCCCTTACGCTTAAGTTTATGTTTTCCAGTATTCTGTAGCCCTTTATGTATTTGGAAACGCCTACCAGCTCTATCAGGTTCTTAGAACCGTTCAAGCTTCGCTTCCTCAGGCCTTTTAGTGTGCACCGGAAGCTCTAACATCACCGCCGTCTCATCGCACTGGGGGAACTTAACGCAGTTTATACACTCACCCCAGACCTTGTGGGGGAGCTGAGATTTGTCTATCTCCGTGAAACCAAAGCGCTCAAAGAACTCCTTGACGTAAGTCAAGGAAAACACCTTGGCTATTCCCATCCGGGAGGCTTCCAACAAGCAGGCCTCTATCAACTCCTTCCCTATTCCCAATCCTTTGTGGCTTCTGCTGACCGCAAGGCTCCTTATCTCGGCCAGGTCGGCCCAGACCACATGCAGAGCTACACAGCCCAAGACCTCGCCCTCACTCTCGTAAACCCAAAAATCTCTTATGTTCTCGTATATGGAGTTCAGACTTTTGGGCAGGACTATCCCTTCCTTTGCGTAATCGTTTATCAGCCTGTATATCTCCTGAGCGTCAGAGACCTTTGCCTTTCTAACCATCGGAATATAATAATATAGGGCTTTCATGGGGAAGGAAAAGGCGATAGTTCTTCTATCGGGGGGCATGGACAGTGCCACCCTCCTGTGGTTGGCTAAGAGAGACTTCGGGAAGGTGTGGGCTCTCTCCTTCAATTACGGCCAAAGGCACGCTGTAGAACTCAGGTATGCCGAGGAGCTCGCACGCATGGCCGAGGTTGAGGAGCACATAGTAGTGGAGATTCCCATATACAGGAGCCTTAAAGGCTCGGCCCTTACAGATGAGGAAGTAGAGGTTCCAAAAGAGGATTACCCCCAGGACAGTCCGCCCATAACCACCGTCCCTATGAGAAACTTGAACTTTCTCGCGATAGCGGCCGCCTTTGCGGACAGCCTTGGTATAACGACCTTGGGCATAGGTGTTCACGCTCTTGATACCCCCTACCCCGATTGCAGACCTGAGTTTATAACCGCCGCCGAAGCTGCCATAAACGCCTCCTCAATCTTGACCGCGAAGGAGAAGATGAGGATACACGTTTGGGCCCCCTTTTTGGGTATGAGCAAGAGAGACATAGCCCTCTTGGGCAAAGAGCTTGGTGTGCCCTACGAGAAGACCTACTCCTGTTATGAGGGTACAGAACCCCCCTGCGGCGAGTGTCCCACCTGTAGGCAGAGGGAGGAGGCTTTGAGGGAGATATATCCCTGAAATCTGGTAAAATATCCCTCTTTAGAACGCACCTTTCCCCGGCGGGTTGCCCGAGCTTCAGGGTGAACGGGGAAGGGGAGGCAAAAACCCGTAGGAGGTATGCACCGATGGCAGTCGTATCTATGAAGGAACTCCTTGAGGCGGGAGTTCACTTTGGACACTCCAAGTCAAGATGGAATCCCAAGATGGCTCCTTACCTTTACGGAGTCAGGAACGGAATCCACATAATAGACCTCAACAAGACCTTGGTTCTTCTGGAAGAGGTGTATCACGAGGTAGCTACGCGGGTGAGCGAAGGCGCCGAGGTTCTCTTCGTAGGCACCAAGAAGCAGGCCAAGGAAATCATAAGGGAGGAAGCCCTGAGGTGCGGAGCTTACTACGTCAACGAGAGATGGGTGGGCGGACTCCTCACCAACTTCCAGACCGTCAGAAAGAGCCTTCAGAAGTTGGAAAAGCTGGAAAGGATGGAAGAGGAGGGCATATTTGAGGTCCTTCCCAAGAAGGAAGTTAGAAGGCTCAAAAGGCAAAAGGAGAAGCTGAGCAAGCTCTACGGTGGGATAAGGGACATGACCAGAGTTCCGGATATGCTCTGGGTCGTGGATACCGTAAGGGAAAAGATAGCGGTCAGAGAGGCCAAAAAGCTGGGCATAACGGTGGTTGCCATAGCCGACTCCAACTGCAACCCCGAAGAGATAGACCTGATAGTTCCCGGAAACGATGACGCTATAAAGTCAATAAAGCTCCTCACTTCCAAGATTGCCAGTGCCATAGAGGAAGGAAGGACGAGAAGGGAGAGCGCCGAGCAGGTTGAGGCTGCAACGGAGGATAAGGAGATTACCGTAGAGGAGCAGGAGAGGGAGCTGTTTGAGAAGGCGATGGCCATGTCCGAGAAGTATGCCGAAATAGATAAGGACACGGTAGATTACGAGTGATGTTTGAGATTATAGCCGTAGGCTGTTTTTACAGCTGCCTCGGTGCAGGGATTTGGGCTCTCTTAGAACTAAGAAGTGCGGAGGTTAAAGATGGCTGTTAGTATGCAAGATGTAAAAAAGCTTAGAGAGATGACCGGTGCGGGTATGCTGGACTGTAAAAAGGCCCTTGAGGAAGCTCAAGGAGACTTGGAAAAGGCCAAGGAGATTCTGAGGAAAAAGGGACTCGCCAAGGCAGAGAAGAAGGCGAGCAGGGAAACTAAAGAGGGGGTAATACACGCCCAGCTTTCCGAAGACAGGAAGAAGGGTGTTCTCATAGAGCTGAACTGTGAGACCGACTTCGTTGCCAGAAACGATGAGTTCAAAGCTTTAGCTCAAAAGGTTGCTCGGCACATACTCGCCCTAGAGGAAAACACCGACAGAGAGGGTAGCGGTGAGGAGATAACCGGACAGAACTTTTACGAAGACGAGACCAAGACTTTGGGAGACCTGATAAAGGAAGCTGTCGCTAAAATAGGTGAGAACATAAGGCTGAGCAGATTTTGCAGATACGACACCCAAGGGTATCTGCACTCCTATATCCACGGAGGTGGCAGGATAGGGGTTCTCGTGGACTTCTCCGCCGACGAGCTGAGCGATGAGGTTCTGAGGTTGGTTCAGGACGTAGCCATGCAGATAGCCGCCATGAGGCCGGAGTTCGTGAGCGTGGAATCTATCCCCGAGGGGGTTCTCCAGAAGGAAAGGGAGATACTCAGGGAGCAAACCAAAGCCGAGGGCAAACCTGAACACATAATAGACAGGATAGTGGAAGGTAAACTCAAAAAGTTTTATCAGGAAAAGGTTCTCCTTGAACAGGCCTTCATAAAGGACGACAAGAAGAGCGTCGGACAGGTAATAAAGGACAGCGGTCTGGGAGTTGTCATAAACAGGTTCTGCAGGTTTGAGCTGGGTGGAATCTGATGGAGGAAGGGACGGGCCCGCGTTTTAAGAGGATACTGCTAAAGCTCTCCGGTGAGGCATTCGCCGGAGAGTCGGGCTACGGGATAGACTCTTCCTTTCTTGAGTACATCTCCAACGAGATACTTGACGTTCATAATTTAGGTGTTCAAGTGGCCGTGGTTATCGGCGGCGGGAACATATTCAGGGGAGTGGAAGGCGAAGATGTGGGTATAGACAGAGCCACCGGCGACTACATGGGAATGCTGGCTACAGTCATAAACGCCCTCGCACTTCAATCCGCCCTTGAGAGACACGCTCGTATCCCCACGAGAGTTCTGTCTGCGATAGACATGAGGCAGGTAGCGGAGCCTTACATAAGGAGAAGGGCCGTCAGGCACTTGGAAAAGGGACGGGTAGTTATATTTGCCGCCGGAACGGGTAATCCTTTCTTTTCAACGGATACAGCCGCAGCTTTGCGTGCCGCCGAAATATCCGCGGACGTAGTTCTTAAGGCCACCAAGGTGGACGGCATATACGACAGAGACCCCGCCAAACACAGGGACGCCGTCCTTATAAAGGAAATCACCTACCTTGAGGCTATCAATAAGGGTATAAGGGTGATGGACCACACCGCTCTGACCCTCTGCAGCGAGAACTCTATCCCTATAATAGTCTTTAATATAAGAAAGAAGGGAAATCTGAGCGCCGTGGTGGAGGGCAGAGACATAGGCTCAGTGGTTAGGTGATATTGCCGGCAAGAAAGCTTTTCTAACTTAGGAGGTGGAGATGATAGAGGAGATAGAGGAGATACTCAAAGAGACCGAGAAGGATATGACTAAGAGCCTCAATTACTTCAAGTCGGAGATTGCGGGGATAAGGACTTCACGGGCTTCAACGGCGTTGGTGGAGGAGCTGAAAGTTGAGTATTACGGTTCTAAGGTTCCTCTCAAACAGCTGGGAAGCATCTCCGTTCCCGAGCACAATCAGATTCTCATTCAGGTGTGGGACAACAACGCGGTCTCCGTGGTGGAGAAGGCCGTAAGGGAAGAGCTTAACTTAAACCCCAACACCCAGGGGAACACCATAAGGCTGACCCTACCACCGCTCACGGAGGAGAGACGAAAGGAGCTGGTTAGAATGCTCCACAAGATGACGGAAGAGGCGAGGGTGGCGGTGAGAAACATAAGGAGGGACGCAAAGGACATGATAGAGGAGCTGGAAGGCATATCCGAAGACGATAAAAAGAGAGCGCTGGAGAGGCTTCAGAAGATAACCGATAAATACATAGGAGAGATAAACCGTCTCTCGGAGGCAAAGGAAGAGGAGATTATGAAGGTATGATAGAGAAATCGGACATTATAAAACTCGGTGTGGGCGTTGCCCTTTTGATGGCCGTCGCCGCGGGTATAGACTACTGGAAAGAGAAAAGGTATCGTGAAGAGGACGAGAGGGCTTACCGAATTTACAAGCTTGAACGGGAGATTGTATCCTCTCCCTCTAAGGAGAAAGTGGAGACCCTGCTAAGGGCTTTTGGAGACTCCGTTTACGCTCTCGCCGTGGCCGTGGAGTACGGGGGAAGGGAATACCTCAAGAGGCTGATATCCAAGCTGGAAGATGAGCACCTGAAGAAGCTCTTTTTGGAAAAGGAGGCCTTTCTCCTATACAGAGAGGGAAAGCTAAACGAGGCCCTGGACAAGCTCTCGGGGATAAAGAACAAAGACTTCAATTACCCTTCCGCCTTGATACTTAAGGGCTTCATATACGAGGCCAAGGGGGATACCGAGAGAGCGGAGGAGATTTACAAAAGGGTATTGGCCAAGTATCCCGTATCCTACTTCGGCAAGCTGGCCAACACGAGGCTCACCATCTTAGAAAGTCTCAAGAGCGAAGGATAAACATGCCCACCATTCTGCTGACCAACGACGACGGCTACTTTTCCGAAGGCTTGAAGGCTCTCAGGCAAGCTCTGTCGGCCTTGGGGAGGGTGGTGGTCGTAGCCCCGGACAGGAACCTCAGCGGGGTAGGACACTCCCTAACCTTTACCGAACCCTTAAGAATGAGAAGGGTAGAGGAGGACTTTTACACGGTGATAGGGGGCACCCCCGCCGATTGCGTTCATCTGGGCTATAGGGTCGTGCTCAACGAGGAGAAACCCGATATAGTGTGTTCGGGAATAAATCAAGGTCCCAACCTCGCCGAAGACATAACCTACTCCGGCACCGTGTCGGGTGCCATGGAAGGCAGGATAATAGGTGTTCCCTCTGTAGCCTTTTCCGCCTTCGGGAGAGAGGACTTCCTCTTTGAGGATATGGCTATCGTTTGTAGGGATATAGTTAAGAGCATTTTAGACAGAGGGCTGCCCGAGGACACCTACCTTAACGTGAACATACCCAACGTGAAGGCCGAAGAGATAAAAGGTGTAAAGCTCACCCGACAGGGGAAGAGAGCTTACAAGGAAAAGGTTTTTAAATACTTGGACCCTTACGGTAAGCCCCTGTATTGGATAGCGGCGCAGGAGTTCGGCTGGCAGGCACAGGAGGGAACAGATTACTGGGCGGTCATTAACGGCTACGTTTCCATAACACCTCTGCACCTTGATATGACAAATCACAGAGCGCTAAAGGAGTTGAAACACCTTGGATTTGGCTCTTGACGCTCGCCTGATAGCACGGGCGGTAAAGGGAAGGCTCTTGGGGAACAATCTCCCCGTTAAGGGGGTAAGCATAGACAGCAGGAAGGTAAAGGAGGGAGAGCTATTTGTAGCCTTGATAGGTCAGAGGTTCAACGCCCACGAGTTTGTTAAAGACGCATTTCGCGCGGGTGCAGTCGGCGCGTTGGTATCCCAAGAGGTGGAGCTTCCCAGGGGTAGATTCCTGATAAAGGTTGACGATACCCTAAGGGCGCTTAGGGAGCTGGGAAAGTTCCAACGGAGCAGGTTCAAGGGCACGGTTGTAGGTGTGGCCGGCTCGGCGGGCAAGACCACCACCAAGGAGATGATTTACCACCTCCTATCGGAGGTAGGGTATTCCTACAGGAGTCCGGGAAACCTAAACTCGCAGATAGGACTGCCTCTCGTTCTTTCCAACATGCCAACCGATGCGGAATTTGCCGTTTTGGAGCTGGGCGCCAGTAAAAGGGGAGAGGTAGCTAACCTGACGAAGCTCGCCCGCCCTAAGGTTCGGGTGATAACCGCTATAGGCGAGGAGCATTTGGAAACCTTCGGAAGCCTTGAGGACGTAATAGAGGGGAACGGGGAGATATTTACGGATTTTGGAGAGAAGGACCTTGCCGTATTGCCTTACCGCCTGAAAGACCGCTTCAACCTTCCAAAAAGTAGAGTTATAACCTTCGGAGAGGGAGGTGAGTTTGAGGCCAAGGGCGTTCGTCTAACGGAGGAAGGCGTAAGGTTTTTCTGCAGAGGTGAGGAGTTTGAGATTCCTCTGCTCAGTCTATCCGCGGTGGAGAACGCCTTGGCGGCTTTCGGGGTCTTAAAGGCTTTGGGCTACAATCCGGCAGAGTTCCGAGAGAGGTTAAGAAGCTTCAGGGGTGTTGAGGGTAGAATGCAGGTTATAAAGAGAGGCGGAATCGTTATCATAGACGATACCTACAACGCCAATCCACCTTCCGTGAGGAACGCTCTCAGAACCTTGGCCTCTCTAAGTTCACGGGGTAAGAAAATAGCCGTATTGGGGGATATGCTTGAGTTGGGCGAAAGCAGTCCTGAGCTACACAGGGAGGTGGGCAGGCTGGTCGCGGAGCTTAACCTTGATACGGTGCTATTTTACGGCAAAGAGATGCGATACGCCTACGAGGAGGCCGTTAAATTGGGTATAAATTGTTTTCATTTTAACAAATCTTGTGATATTACAAACTTTGTCTTGAAAGAGAAAGGGGCAGGTAATATAATCCTATTTAAAGGTTCACGGGGGGTTAGAATGGAGCTGGTGCTTCAGGAGGTGGTGGAGAGCTTAGATGGTGCTTGATATGGAAATATACATACTTGAAAGCGATGGAATCATGCTCCACACTGCAGTGGAAAAGCTTGAGGTGGAAGATAACAAGATACACGTTAGCCTAACCCCTCTATTGAAAAGGTTCGCGATAATAGGAAGCAAGGCTTACCTATCCTACAAAACCTTCGTTCTGCCCGTCAAGGTGGTGGGTAAGAGCGAGAGCAAGGTTATATTTTCCCTGCCGACCTTGAACGCCGAAAAACCTATAGGCGAGCGTAAACATGCGAGGGTTTTGAACTCCTCCAAAGAGCCCGCGAAGCTTTACATCAAACTGGAAGAGGAAGAGACGGAGTTCATACCCCACGACATATCCGAGGGGGGACTTTCTATAGAGATTGAGTCAAAGGAACAAGTGGAAAAGTTCATAGAAAAGAGGGAGTTTGAGTTTAGGCTTGAGACTCCTATAAAGGAAGCTCCTCAGGTATCGGGAAGCATGAAGTTGGTTAACATCATGGAGATGCCCGGTAAGTTCAAGCTGGGATTTGAGACCTTCATGGAAGACGCCGACATGGTAAAGCTAAGGTTTTACATATACCAAAGGATAAAAGAGATGCTAAGTGAGGAGTAGCTTAGAGCTACGCAGGAAGCTGTTCCATATAGTATCCCTACTTCTGTGGATTCCCCCGCTGGTTTACCTGCCCGGTTGGTTGCTCACATTTATCTTTGTGGTTGTCATATTCCTAAATACGCTTGTGGTTTTCAGGGTTAACCTACTTCAAAAGCTCTTTAAACCTCTAATTGAGAACCTTGAGAGGGAAAGGAACCTCTCCAGCCCCGGAATTCAAGCCCTTTATGCAAACCTGGGCATATTCATCTCTTACCTGCTCTTCGGAAATGGGGCCGCGGTGGTTGGCACGGTAGTACTTGCCGTGGGAGACGGGTTTTCGGGTCTTGTGGGCTACTACTTGGGAAGGCACAGGCTCTTCTACAATCCCCAAAAGACTCTGGAGGGTCAGGTCTCCTTCTTAGTCAGCTCTGTGCTGGCTCTGTCCTTCCTTATGGATTATTCTAAAGCTCTACTGATAGCCACCGCCACCTCCTTCTTAGAGGGCTTTCCGCTGAGATGGGACGACAATCTTACCCTTCCCCTTTTCGGAAGCTGCATCTATTACCTCACGTGATACTCTATGTAAGCGTCCAGTAGCTTTTCTGCGTCCTTACATAGGTTCTTGTGAGCCTTGAGCCTTTTGCTGTCCTTTCCGAGAAGTGTGTAAACCCTCTGAAGGAGCCTTAGCACGGCGGGCCTAACTCGTATGTCTCCTTTGGGGGATATGTGGCCGTCCTTTAGGTTAACCCCCAAGCTCTTTCCCGCACCGAGCTCTTGGTGGAGGAACTTGGGCAGGATTCCGTAAATACGTGTAAACTCCAGCTTAAAACGTAAAATGTCCAGGTCGGGGGAGCTGATATCTCTCGTCAAGCTCTTCTCAAGTAGTTCGTAAACTCTATCGTCGTAAAACCTGAGATACTTCAAGGCAAAAGCGGCGAGATTGGACATCCATATAAAGCGCCGATAGTCCTTAGCCATGTAAGAGTATCTCTTTATCCACTTGACGTCCAAGGGCAGAGTAAGGTTTCCCCTTTGAAAGAATTCCAAGCCTACGACGTTAAATGGTTCAAACACGCCGAAAAATTGATTTGAGGGCAGGAGAGCATTTCTGACGTAGAGGGATATGAGTCCGGCGCTCCCGTAGAGGGTGCAGAGTAGGTCGTAATCCCCACCCAGGGAGCGCTTAAGAACTATAAAGCCCTTGGCTTTCACGGTAGAATATATTACTTTACTTCCTTTCAGGAGGCGGTAGATGCCACTTCTATTTAAGGGTATAAAGGAGCTTAGAAATCATATAAAGTCCCTCAGGAAGGAGCAGGGTGCCTCTGTGGGCTTTGTTCCCACCATGGGGTACCTACACGAGGGACACAGGGAGCTTATAAAAAGTTCCAAGATGCAAAACGATATAACGGTTCTCAGCGTGTTCGTCAACCCTACCCAGTTCGGTGAGGGAGAGGATTACGAGAGGTATCCGAGGGATTTAGATAGGGACCTGGCCGTATGCGAGGAGGAGGGTGTGGACGTCGTCTTTGCTCCAACCGTTGAGAAGATGTATCCCGAGGGTTTCAGCACCGAGGTGGTGGTAAAGGGTATAGAGGACGTACTTGAAGGTAAGTTCAGACCCGGCCACTTCAGGGGGGTGGCTACCGTAGTGCTTAAGCTTCTGAACATAGTCAACCCCGACAGAGCTTACTTCGGAGAGAAGGACTACCAACAGCTAAAGCTCATAGAGAGAATGGTTTCCGACCTAAACCTACCCGTTGAGATAGTTCCCGTTCCTGTGGTAAGGGAGAAGGACGGACTCGCGTACAGCTCAAGGAACACCTACCTATCTCCCGAGGAGAGGGAGTCGGCTCTGTCTATATACAGGTCCTTTCTGCTGGCAAAGAGGCTCATAGAGAAAGGGAATAGGGAAGCGGACAATATCAAGGTGGCCATCAGGGAGTTCATCATGTCTCACCCGAAGGTGAAGAAGATAGATTACGTAGAGATAACCGACGAGAACCTCAATCCGAAAGATATTATAGAAAACGGCGATAGGATTCTCGTGGCCGTTTGGGTAGGAAACACGAGGCTTATAGACAACTGGAAGGTGGAGGTTTGATATGAAGGTTTTGGAAGGCGTTTTAACGGCAAAGGGGATTAAAGTGGGTATCGTGGCCTCAAGATTCAACCACGCTATAGTGGACAAGCTGGTTGAGGGAGCGGTTGACTGCTTTGTCAGGCACGAAGGCTCTGAGTCGGATTTGACGCTGGTGCGGGTGCCGGGCTCTTGGGAGATACCTATGGGAGTGAAGAGACTGATGGAGGCTTCCGACGAGCTTGATGCCGTAGTGGCTCTGGGAGTTCTTATAAGGGGTTCTACTCCTCACTTTGATTACATAGCCGCCGAGGTATCTAAGGGATTGGCTAACCTCTCACTTGAGATGGGCAAACCCGTAGCC
>JALWEG010000050.1:7719-8044 GCA_027014155.1 Aquificaceae bacterium | reverse complement strand
ATACTCTATGACCGATATTTGATTCCTTATATTTTCTATAGATAGTTTTTTATTTAAAATTATGCGTTCATTTTCCAAAAGAACCTCTTTAAGTCTATTTCTTTCCTTAATAAACTCCGCTAAGGCGAGTTGATTTTTTATATCTTTGGCCTTAGTCTCTATATTTGTTATGTATTCCTTGATATAATTTAACCATCTTGAATAGAGGTTTAATTCGTTCTTTAGCTTCCTTTGCTCTCGTCTAAGCGTGTTTATTTTATTTTTTAATTTTATTATCTTGACGTTTCTAATGGTTCTTCGTTTGTATTTCCTTAGTTTTTTATTT
>JALWEG010000050.1:0-7709 GCA_027014155.1 Aquificaceae bacterium | reverse complement strand
GCTTAAATTCATGCTCTATATCGTAATTATAATTCTCGTTTAAAGCTTTTCTAACCAATCTGTTTAGCTCTTCGTCTAACATTTTCAATACCTTTTTGGCTTCCTCTATGTCTTCACATAGCAAGCTTACTTTCAGGAAAGTCCCCTTCTGTGATATGGTTAACTCACCTACAGATTTTGCCGATATCAGTTCCCTTAGGGAAGCTTCTATTTGGTTAGGGAAATTTCCGGCGAATAGACTTGATAAAGAATACACCTTCTGCACCAACTTTCCCTTTTCCTTTCCTAAATAAGTTATATTTGTAGGATATAAAGAGTAAACTTCATACCGCGGTTTCATATCTACAAATAAGTAGATATAAGCTGCTACGGTTAACGTGGAAATTAAGGGGATTAAAATTAGAAGTTTCCACCTTCTTTTAAATATCAAGTAGAGTTCATAAAGGTCTACCTCATCTTCCTGAAGGTATTTTTCTTCACCGCTCCCTCTATCTTTGTCCATGCTTCACAAAATTTTATCTCACTTGCCACCCTTAGGCAACTGGATTATGGGCGTCATCTTGGAGTCGTAGGGCATGAGGATTATGGTGTTGTTGGGGCTTTCCGCGTAGGCTTTTATGTTTTCCAGAAACTTCCAGGTTAGATACTCCTTTGTGAGGGAACCGGCTATTATTCTGTTGGCCTCGGCTATACCTTGAGCCTCTATCTTCTTCCTCTCCGCCTCAAGCTTTTCCTTTTCCACGAGGAACTTCATTCTCTGAGCCTCTTCTAAGGCTCTGCGTTTTTGCTCTATCGCCTCAACCACTTTGGTGGGCAGTCTTATATCCCTTATGAGTATCTCGTCAAGCATTATGAACCTCTTTTCCAGCTCTGCACTTACCTGCTGGGCTATCTTATCCTGTATCATCGCTCTCTCTTGGTATACCTGTGCGCTGTCTAAGGTGGCGATAACGTCTCTGACCGCAGACCTTATCACCGGCTTTATTATCCTGTCTTCGTAAAATAGTCCGTACTCTATGAATATCTCCGCCGCCTTGTCGGGCATTATCTTGTAGAGGGTGGTAAGCTCCACGTTTATCGTAAGTCCATCTTTGGATAAGGCGTTTATGGAGTTGCCGCCTGTCAGGTCGTAGCTGTGGGTTCTGACCGACATCTTCTCAACCTTCTGGAGTATGGGAACTATTACGTGCAGTCCCGGCGGAAGCTCCTCTTTATCGGCTTTACCGAGGGTTAGCTTAACGCCCACGAATCCGCTGGGGACTACCACGAAGGGGTTTGATATAAAGACTACGAGTAGAAGCACTACCAGCATTGCCGGCAGCACGGCCAGAAACTTGGGAAACCTCGGCGGACTTGGAAACTTACCCGGCTCTAAATCCATAGTGGATATAAATTTAGTTCCGATATAGAAAAAGTCTCAGTTAAAATTTCCCTATGAGGGAAGCACAAAGCCAAAGACGGACAAAAGAGACCGAGGTAGAGGTATATATAAACCTTGACGGCTCGGGAAGTAGCGAGATAGATACGCCCGTGGGATTCCTTAACCACATGTTAGAGAGCTTCTCCAAACACGGGAGGTTTGACCTGAAGGTCAAGGCTAAAGGGGACGTTGAGGTCTCTCACCACCACACGGTAGAAGACGTGGGCATAGTTTTAGGACAGACCTTCCTAAAGGCTTTGGGTGATAAGAGGGGAATAAAGAGGTACGGATACTCCGTAATTCCTATGGACGAGGCGCTCGTCATGTCTTCCATTGATATATCCGGCAGACCTCTCTTCTTTTACGAAGACCTGAGCCTCAGAGGCAAGATAACCGAGTTTGACTTTGAACTGATATGGGAGTTCTTCAAGGGCTTTGCACTTGAGAGTAAAACCACCCTCCACATGAGGGTAATCCAGGGGAAGATACTTCACCACGTAGCCGAGGCCTGCTTTAAGTCCTTTGCCTTTACCTTAAAAGATGCGGTTCAGATTATGGGCGGTGGTGTTCCCTCCACTAAGGGGAGTATCTGAGGAAGAGCTGCTTTAGCTCGCACTCAAATAGGAACTCGTAGGCCTCTGCGTGTATCAGAGCCTCTTCCATGCTCCTGCCCCAGGTGTAGAGTCCGTGAGAGGATATAAGAAACCCGAAGTGTCTGTCTTTATCAATCACTTCGGACAGTCTCTCGGTTAGCCTTTGCATGTTTTGGTCGTTTTCCAAGACCGGGACGGAGAGTTTGGTCTCGTGGGTGTCTATGTCGGGGAATGCTTTGAGCAGTTCGTAGTCTTCTATCTCCACCTGACCTTTTTTCAGTCTTGATATTAAGGTGGCGTTGGGGGAGTGGGTGTGGACCACCGCGTTGGCGTGGGGGAAGTTTCTATAGATGAAGGTGTGCAAAAGTGTCTCCGCGGAGGGTTTGCCCTCCGTAATGGGCCGAGCCTGCATATCAACCACGATTATGTCTTCTTTCCTTAATCTGCCCTTGTGCCTACCGGACACGGTTATAGCTATCCTTGAGTCGTCAAGCCGGTGGGATATGTTGCCGCTGGTGGCGGGCACCCAACCCTTTGAGTCTAAGAGCTTGCCCGCGTAAATTATGCTCTCTACAACCTCTTGGGGAACCTTCATATTTTGTTAGAAACCTCTATAAACTCCTCAAGCTTCTCCTTAGCCTTGCCTGAGTCCACCGATTCTTTCGCCCTCTCAAAGGCCTCTTTGATATCCTTTGAAATTCCGGAAGCCAGTATACCGAAGGTGGCGTTCAGAAGGACTATATCTCTGTGAGCCCCCTCTTCCCCTTCCAGTACGGATACGCCCAGCCTGACACTCTCTTCGGGGGACATTATGCAGACCTCTTCCAAAACCTGTCTCCTTATGCCCAGCTCTTCGGGTGAGAACTCAAACAGCCTTACGTTGCCTCCGCTTACCTCTCCCACGAGGGTGGAGTTCGAGACGGATACCTCGTCTATACCGTCCCTGCCGTGAACCACGTAAGCCTTGATGACTCCGAGCCGACTTAGGACCTTAGAGAGCTTCTCCACCAGCTTCTCGGAGAAGACACCTAAGAGCTGCCTCTTGGCACGCGCCGGATTGGAAAGGGGTCCTACCAGGTTGAATATGGAGCGAACACCCACCTCCCTTCTGGGTTTTATTACCTTCTTCATGGCGGGGTGGAATATGGGAGCGAACATAAAGCCTATTCCCACCTCCTCTATCATTCTGGACACCTTTTCGGGCGGAAGGTCTATCTTCGCACCTACCTGCTCAAGGAAGTCTGCGCTGCCACACTTGGAGGACACAGACCTGTTGCCGTGCTTTGCCACCTTTACGCCAGCACCGGCCACCACGAAGGCGGTTACCGTAGATACGTTGAAGGTTCCAGAGCTGTCCCCTCCCGTTCCGCAGGTATCAACGATTTCTTCCGGATTGCTTACCTCCACCTTGGTGGCGAGCTCCCTGAACACCCTCGCGGCACCCTCTATCTCTTCGGGAGTCTCCTCTTTCATCTTGTAGGCGACTATAAAGGCGCCTATCTGAGCCTCCGTGGCTTTGCCATCAATTATATCCCTCAATACCTGCTCAACCTCTTGAGCCGATAAGTTCTCAAACTCGGAAAGTCTCCTTATGGCCTCCTTTATGTCCATAACGGAGTTTATATTAACCTATTAGCCACCAGAGTGCCACAGCCTCCCAGCTTATCTTTCCTGAACCTGTTGGAGAGGGTTATCCTGATACCCTTCTCTTTTAAGAACGCGATGGCCCTTTGGTAGCCCTCCTGGGACAGGGTCGCAAAGCCTAAGGCGTCGTTGTAAAAGAGGAGGTGAACGGACAGCCCAAGCTCCGAGGCCAACCGGGCGAGTCTTTCCAGCTCTTCGTATCCGTCGTTGATACCTTCCATGAGCAGGTATGCGAGGCTTAGCTTCCTCCTCTTTTTCTTGGTGAGCCGGGGAATCTCCCCTCTCAGGAACTCTAAAAGCCTGCTGAGGCTGCCCGCAAAGGGCATTATCTTCCTCCTGAGCTTCTCGTCTAAGGAGTGGACGGATACACTTACGCCCGCATGGGGAAAACTTATAAGCTCCCTCAGGTTGCTCAGGGGGAAGCCCGTGGTGTAAAAGCTCACCTTGAGGCCTTCGCCTTTGAACCTCCAGAAGGCTTCTTTAACGCTCTCCCAATTGGCTAAAGGTTCTCCTATGCCCGCAACGGCTATCCTCTTTATGGGACGCCTGCCCTTGACCAGCTCATACTGGCCGTAAATCTCCTTCCAGCTCAAGTTTCTGATAAGTCCCTCCTTGCCGGAGGCACAGAAACCACACCTTACGGGACAGCCCACCTGAGTGGATACGCAAAGGGTGTCCCCCCTGTAAAAGACTGCCTCAATCCTGCTACCGTCCTCCAGCTCAAACAGGAAGAGTTCGTTCAGGGGACTCTTAAGAGAGGTCAACACTCTCATCTGAGATTTCCACTCCCGAGTAGCGAACGCAGCATTCCTCACAGCTCTCACACCTTTTGAGTGCGACCTCGTACCCTACGGGCAGAATCTCCTGCAGGCTGAGCTCCTTCTTGGACTCGCCGAAGGCTAAGGTTATGGAATCCCTCAGGGGATCTATGTGAATAACCTTGGCCTCTTTGCCTTTTACGCATATATCGGTATTCACATCTGGGAGTATCCTCTTTATGAGATAGTTCTTTTTCTCAAAGGACATGCAACAGACCAGCCTACCGCAGGGACCCGTGAACTTGGAAGGGGACAGAGGGAGGTTCTGCTCCTCTATATCCTTGAGGGATATGGAATCAAAGCTCTCAAGAAAGCGGACGCAACAGGGAACGTCCCCGCACAGTCCCAGCCAACCCATCATCTGAACGGCGTCTCTGACACCCACCTGCCGCATCTCTATGCGCTTTTTCAGAATCTTAGCCAGGTCTCTGACCAGCTGGCGGAAGTCAACCCTCTTGTCCGCCGTATAGTAAAAGAAGACCTTGGTGCTGCTCAGGGGTATATAGGCCTTAAGCAGGTGCATGTCCAAGCTATACTGCTTAATCTTCTCCTTGCAGGCGGAAAAGGCTTTGCTGCTCTCGCTTTCGTTCCTTTCCAGAACCCTCTTATCCCTGGGTGTCAGCTTTCTGATGAAGCTGTACCTGAGGCCATTCTTGGGAGCTTCCTTTGAGACCCCCAAGACCTCAACCACGTCTTCACCTCTATCCTTATCCTCAACAACCACCAGCTCTTGCCTATTGAGTTCCTGCTCGCACCCCTCAAGGGTGCCTATCTTCCTTGTATCTAAGCTTCTAACCTTTATGTAATCCATAATCTTTACCTCCACATGTTCGCGAAGGAGAGCAAGGCTAAGCTTCCCTTAACTCCCCTGCGCAACGCACCTCTCAGCTCTCCCAGCCTCTGGAGCAGTTCGGAAGCTTTACAGGTATTAATTCTATTTTCTTTTAAGGAGTTGTAAATGATTTCCTCAAGAATGTCCAAAGCCATCAGCCTCTCTTCAAGCTCCAACTTCTCAAAGGCGTTTGCCAATTTGAGGGCGGCCTCTGCGGATTCGGGCGGGAAGTCTCTGAAGGGTTTTAGAATTCGTGCCTTGTCTGTGAACTCTTTGAGCCTATCCAAACTCCCCTTGGCCAAGCTCAGGGTAAGCCGGTCTCGCACCTGAGCCTTACTCGCCAGCTCCTCTCTGCTGAGGGGTGGTATCCTTACGGGAAAGAGGCGGGAAGCTACGGTAGGAATGAGGGAGCTCAATGAGGTGGCCGTAAGCAGCAGGTTCGCGTAATTAGGGGGTTCCTCAAGAATCTTTAGGAGAGAGTTGGAAGCCTGTAGGTTCATAAGATTGGCCGCCTCTATTAGGACTACCTTGCGTTTACTCAGCAGCGGTTTGGTGCTCAGAAAGTCCTTCAAGCTTCTAATCTGGTCTATCCTTATCTGACCTTCGTGCGGTGGAACCAGTATAAGGTCTGGGTGAGTTCCCTTGAGGTGGACGAAAACCCTTTTACCCTTTATGTCCTCGTAAACCTTAAGCTCCTCCCGGTTTTGGCTCAGCTCTTCCTCAAACCTGCTTATACTTGTGCAGGATTTGCACTCTCCGCAGCCCCAGGGGGTTGAGCTGTGGCACAGGAGTCCTTTTGCGAAACCGAGGGCTATCTTGAGCTTTCCCGTTCCTTCGGCTCCGTGCAGAAGAATGGAGCTGGGCACCCTCTCAAGTCTGTGGAGTTTTTCAAGAAGCCTTAAAATATTTCCTTGACCCGACGGCTCCATTCGTCTATTAATTTTATCCTGCAGGCGGGGTGCCGGAGCGGCCGAACGGGGGGGATTCGAAATCCCTTAGGGGCTTTCACGGGTCCCTCGTGGGTTCAAATCCCACCCCCGCCGTATCACCCTCAAGCCTTCCGTCCTTTAGCTTTACCACACGGCTGAAGAAGGGAATCAGCTCCTGATTGTGGGTGGCTACCAAGAAGGTTATACCCCTTTCGTTCAGGCTCCTGAATAAAGAAAAAATCTTTTTACCTTCCTCAAGGTCAAGGTTTCCGGTAGGTTCGTCCGCGATAAGAAGCCGGGGTTCAAGTATCAAGGCCCTGCCTATGGCTACCCTCTGCTGCTCACCACCCGAAAGCTGATGGGGCTTGTGATTGAGCCTGTGGGACAGTCTTAGGAACTCAAGAACTTTTAAAGCTCTCTCTTTGACATCACCCAGTCCCAAGACTTCAGCCAAGGAGGTCAGGTTTTCCAGAACCGTAAAGTCTTCCATGAGGTAGTAAAACTGAAAGACGAAGGCCACCTTACCCTTCCTGAACTCGGTCAGCTGAGCTTCCGACATGTGGGTTATGTCCATGCTCAGGAGCTTAACCCTTCCCTCGGAGGGTCTATCTATACCTCCCGCTATGTGCAGGAGCGTGCTCTTTCCAGAACCCGAAGGTCCCACAATCCCCACGAACTCTCCCTCTTTAACCCTCAGGTTGATGCCCCTCAAGGCGTGGGTTCCGTTGTCGTATATCTTACTTACCTCTTCAAGCTCTACAGCGTAGGACATTCCGGTGAACCTCTCCATCCTTACGGACGGAGCTTCCGGTAGAGACTACTCCCACCCGGAAGACCCACATGGGATTCCTGCTTCAACGAGAGATGGCTAACACCCTCCTCTGAGAGTATCCCGCCAGTGCTCTCTCCACAGGCGTTAGTTCGGGTCGCTCCGACCCTACCACCCGTCAGGCGGGTGAGACCTTTCCTTAGTATGTTTACGCTCACATTGTAATCCCTGTCCATCACCGTCCCACATTCGGGACACCTGTGCAACCTCTCGGCTAAGACCTTGGGAACTCTAAACCCACATACAGAGCAATCTTGCGTTGTGTAGGACGGGTCAACCTTTACCACCTTCGCTCCTGCCATTACAGCCTTGTAGGTAGCAAAGGTGATAAGCGTCCCCCATCCTGCATCAAGTATTAGCTTGGCTAAGTTGCTGTTCTGAACGAGTCCTTTTACGTTCAGCTTCTCAAAGCTTATGTAGTCGTAATTGTTTACGAGATGCCTTGAGAGCTTGTGCAGAAAGTCCCTCCTTGCATTCCTTACCTTCTCGTGAACTTTAGCCACTCTCTTTCTCTGTCTCTCCCAATTCATGGAGAGCTTTTCCTTCCTTGAGAGCTTCTTCTGTTCTCTCTTGAGTCTTTTCTCAAGTCTCTGCAAGAACTTGGGGTGTTGTATGAACTTTCCTTCCGATGTGGTGGCAAGGCT
>JALWEG010000049.1 GCA_027014155.1 Aquificaceae bacterium | reverse complement strand
AGTAGAGGCGGAGTGAACCCGCCTGTTGTGGTAAGGGACACTACGAGTGTCCAAACCCACACGAAGCTCCGTCTGTGAGGGCGGAGAGGTTCACAAAGCTACCAAGCGGGGCGAGTAAGCTTTAAAGCCCTATGCGAATAAGGTATATACCTGAGACGGATACGCTTTTAATAAGGCTTAAAGATGAGCCTGAAACGGCTCAAACGGCTCATTTTGGCTCAAACCCCCGTGAGCCGATTTTCAGCTCACAGCCTCAACGATTTCCTAAAAACGGCTCAACGGCTCACGGGAACTATTAACACTTTTTCAGTGTGAATTGGTCAAACTGGACAGAACTGGACAACCCCCTATGTCCAATCTTTAAGCTTAGAGCCTCAATAACTTCCGCAGAATTGGACAATTGGACACAGGAGAAATTAACGCTTTTTATAAAGAGGGGTGGATATAATCATCTTGACATGACCAAAAGGAAGGTTGTACGCACGGCCAACCTAAAAACAGCTCTTAAAGAATTTGCCGAAGCCTATAAAAAAGCCCAAAGAGGAGAGATTGAGGAAAGAGATACCATAGGGGTGGCAAGCTTAAAGGAGCTTAAGGCTATCCTTTCCCCAAAGAGGTTGGAACTTATAAGAGCTGTAAAAGAACACTCTCCGGCTTCTATAAAGGAGCTTGCCGAGTTGGTAGGTAGGGACATTAGGAACGTTCACAGGGATTTAACCTTACTTGAAGCGGCGGGACTGGTAGAGCTTAAGAAGAAAGGCAAAGAAGTTAAGCCTGTGGTGGATTACGATGAAATCGTTATAAGGTTGTAGCAGTAAACCGAAATGGTGTAATGAGCTATGCCCAGAAAACCTAAGAGGAAAGGCAAGACAGCCTTAGGGGACAACATCTACGAAATAAAGAAATCTTATTGGCTTATCTTCACCTACAAAGGCAAGACCTACAGGGAGAGGATAGGCAGAGTTGAAGATATACCTCTGACGAGTGCTAAGTATATAGCTGGGGAGCTTAAGGCAAGGATAATAAAAGAGGAGTACATACCTAGTGAACCTCTCCGCCCTTACGTACGGAGCTTCCGGTAGAGATTACTCCCACCCGGAAGACCCGCATGGGATTCCTGCTTCAACGAGAGATGGCTAACACCCTCCTCTGAGAGTATCCCGCCAGAGCTCTCTCCACAGGCGTTAGTTCGGGTCGCTCCGACCCTACCACCCGTCAGGTGGGTGAACCCTAAATCCTTTCGCTTCTAACCAACTACCAAACTTTTTACCACCAAGGTGGAGGCTGGCATCACACCCCTTTAGCTCTCCACCTGCATAAATTATTTTAGTTCTTCACCCCACTACGTGCAACCCCAGAACGCCCTTGCGGGCGACGCACTGCACAACCCTCCCTTACGGAAGGGGACTTAGGACGTAAGTTTAGTTAAACTCCCTCAGACATAACAGTCATACAGCTAAAATGCCCGGTCTCCAGCACCCGGTATAATCTTACTGGTGTCAGATTAGGTAAACTGGGAAACGTTTTAATAAAATTAAGGGGAAGGTAGAAATGGGAATAGAGGACACACTTGAAAGAATCGCTAACGCTCTTGAGAGGATAGCTGACGCTTTAGAGAAAAGAGAGGGAGCAAGTGTGTCAAAACCTATAGTTTCCCAACACACCGCTATGAATATGGATACAGAAGAGAAAGATTTCGTAAACGATATCCAAGACATAGAGGAATTTTTGAACTCAAAGAATATAAGAATTAAAACCCTTAAGGAGAACGATGATGCTGATAGCGTGTTAGACAAAATAGCTTTATACATAGGCAAAAGATATTCCTTGGTAAAGGACTTAATGATGAATATGAAAAGGAGCTTAAATACAGGAAGAACCTTTAGGATGGATTTAAAGAACTACTCTCAAGAAGAGATTTCCAGTATAACCCAACTATGCAGTAATCTGTACCAAATAGCTTTCCTTCAAGAATATAAATATTTTAGATCTCCCGATTACAGACTATTTGCGAGTCCGAATAGGATACCTAAGGTGATAAACTTTTTCACAGGCGGGTGGTTGGAGAGATATATAAAGAACGCTGTTATAGAAATTATCCTTTCTTGTGAGGAAAAACTTAGCTATTCTTACATAATGAACCCTCAAATAATGCTCCCCAACGGGGACGACTTTGAGTTAGATTTGATGTTCAGGATAGAGGACAGCTTCTTCTGGTTTGAGGCAAAGACAGGCGATTACCAAAGGTACGTAGATAAATACTCTCGTGTAGCAAAGATACTTAATCTTGATAGAGACCATGCCTACATGATACTTACCGATATAACCAAAGATGGTGCTCAAGCGTTGACCACGCTCTTTCACATGAACGTTGTAAGGATAGACAACTTCCCTGAAGTGTTCAGTAAAGTGGTTGCCAAAGTATGTTCAAAAGCACAAAACGAGATAAAGGCTTTGGAGGAGAGTCTTATGAAGGACAGGCAGGAAGCGTGAACCCCTCCTTCCTTACGGAAGGAGCTTCCGGTAGAGATTACTCTCACCCGGAAGACCCGCATGGGATTCCTGCTTCAACGAGAGATGGCTAACACCCTCCTCTGAGAGTATCCCGCCAGAGCTCTCTCCACAGGCGTTAGTTCGGGTCGCTCCGACCCTACCACCCGTCAG
>JALWEG010000048.1 GCA_027014155.1 Aquificaceae bacterium | reverse complement strand
TCAAGGAAGTTGGCGGGCTCTCCTCCCGCCAGCTTGACTATGTCCATGGTGGCCATGGCGAGTCCCGCTCCGTTGACCATACAACCTATGTTTCCGTCCAGCTTTATGTAGTTGAGTCCGTATTTGTTTGCCTCCACCTCAAGGGGGGAAAGCTGAGACTCGTCCTCCATCTGCTCTATGTCCTTGTGCCTGAAGAGGGAGTTGTCGTCCACGTCCACCTTGGCATCGAGCAGAACCAGCCTACCCTCCTTATCAAGCACCAGAGGGTTCACCTCTACCAGGGAGGCGTCCAAATCTATATAGGCCTTGTAAAGCGTCAGAGCCACCTTAGAAAACTCCCTTACGGGAAGCCCCAGCTTAAAGGCCAGCTTCCTCGCCTGGTAAGGCATGAGGCCAAGCTCTGGGTCTATCTCCTCTATAACTATCGCCTCGGGGTTCTCCTTGGCTATCTCCTCTATCTCCATACCGCCCGCAGCTGAGGCCATAAGAACGGGTTTAGACCTCGCCCTATCAAGGGTTATGCTGAAGTAGTACTCCTTGTCTATGGCGGTAGCCTTCTCTATCCAAACCCTGTTGACCGGCTTGCCGTCGGGACACTGGAAGGTCTTGAGCACCTTGCCCAACATAGACCTTACGGCCTCGTCAAGCTCGTCCATATTCTTAACTATCTTCACGCCTCCGGCCTTTCCCCTTCCACCGCAGTGAACCTGGGCTTTCACCACCAAGGGAAACTCTCCCAGCTCTTGCGCCACCTCTTGCGCTTCCTTTGGAGAAAAGGCCACCTTACCCTCCGGAACGGGAAGTCCGTACTTGGACAGGATTTCCTTAGCCTGATGCTCGTGGAGCTTCATATCTAACCTCCTTCTCTCTTCCTCAAGCTGCGCTAATAATTCTAATACCTTTATACGCGAGCCTTCAAGGAAAAGACTAAGCTGCTACCGAGAGCAGCACCCTCCTCAGCTCACCCAATTCCCGGTCGGACACCGTTCTCATGTCCAGCAGGAGGGTGTCCTCCTTTATCCTGCAGACCACGGGCGGTTCCGCCCCTCTGAGTTTCTCAGAAAAGAGTGAGGCGGACATACCTCTGTGCCTTAAGGCCACGCAGTAGGTTTCCAAGCTCAGATGGGGCATAGACCCCCCGCCGGGTTTGGAGAAGTCCTTAACCAGCTTGGCCTCAAGGGACTCTATCCCTTTAAGCTTTCTGAGGAGTCTCTTGGCTCTTCTCTTTATCTGGGCGGGGGGCTGAGTTAGCATGCGAATTACGGGCACCTCCTCTTGCCTTCCCTCCATGTATATGCGCAAGGTGTACTCAAGGGCTCCCAAGCAGAGCTTGTCTATCCTTAAGGCTCTGAGCAAAGGGTTCCTCTTGAGCTTCTCTATAAGCTCCGAACTGCCCAGAACTATACCCGCCTGAGCTGAGCCCAAAAGCTTATCGCCACTGCAGGATACCAGGTCCACGCCCGTGGCCAAGCTTTCCCTTAGCGTAGGCTCACCGGTACCCAGACCTGCCCTGTTCAGGTCCGCAATCAGTCCGCTGCCCGAGTCGTAGTAGGAGATTACCCCTCTCTCCTTCGCAAGGCTTGCCAGCTCCCACAGGGGCGTATCCTGAACGAAACCCTCCATGTAGAAGTTGCTTCTGTGAACCTTCATTAGTATGGCCGTATCCGGGTTTATAGCCCTTTCGTAGTCCTGCAATCTCGTCTTGTTGGTGGTTCCCACCTCCTTAAGAATCGCTCCGGAGCTTTCCATTATCTCCGGAATCCTGAAGCTTCCACCTATCTCCACCAGCTCCCCGCGGGAGATAACCACCTCCTTACCCTTAGCAAGGGTGTTTAGCACCAAGAGAACCGCTCCCGCGTTGTTATTGAGCACGAGAGCGGCCTGAGCACCCGTCAGGTGGGTTAAAAGCTCCTCTACGTGCTCGTTCCTTGAGCCCCTGCTTCCGGAATCCAAATCAAACTCCAGGTTGGAGTACCCGGCGGCCAATTCGCTTAAGAATCGCAGTGTCTCTTCCGACAGAGGTGCCCTGCCCAGGTTGGTATTGATTACCACGCCGGTGGCGTTGATAACTCTCTTTAGATTGGGTTCTGATATCTGACGTGCGCGCTCCTCAACTTCCTCTATCAATCCTTCCAGGCTTTTCCTTTTGCCCTCGGCTATCTCCCTCCTGAACCTGTCCAGTACCTCTCTGGCCGCCATCTTGATGTATACCTCGGGATAAAGACCTTTGAGAGATTCCACTACCTTTGAGACCTGCGGTATCCTCCTCAGAAGCTCCCTCACTTTCTCATTCTTTCCTGAAGCGTCTCTTTGAATATGTTTCTCTTCTCCTCTTTGTATATCTCCGTTATCCTGATCCCGAACTTCTCCCCTATCACCACCAGCTCGCCCTGGGCCATGAGCTTGCCGTTTACCCTTATATCAACGGGTTCATTGATTTCCCTGTCCAGCTCTATGACGGAGCCGGGTCCTATGTTAAGTAGGTCTTTAAGTATCATAGTGGTAGAGCCTACCACCACCTCAACGGTGAGGGGAATGTCCATTATCCTCTCAAGGAGCTTGCTGAGATTGCTTTCCGGTGAAGTAGCGGCAGCAGCCGGAGGAGTCTCCTCTTTCTTTTCCTCCTCTACCTGGGCCGTTCCCTGCTGCTCCTTAAGGGCCTCTTCCCACTGCTTGGCCAACTCCTCCTGACTCTGCTCCTGCGATTCCTCGGACTCTTCCCCACCTTCCTGCTGTTGCTGTTGAGCTAAAGCTTCCTCCCACTGCTTTGCAAGCTCCTCTTGGTCTAACTCCTCTTGGTTCTCCTTCTCCTCTTCCTGCATATTTACAAGTATATATTTTCACGCTGAACCATGTCCTCAATTTCCCTCAAAAGCTCCTGGGTCATCTGAGACTCGTCCACCTTCTTTATTGGCCTGCCCTTCTTAAAGAGCCAGGCAAAGCCCCTGCCGCAGGCCAGTCCTATGTCCGCCTCCTTAGCTTCACCTATCGCGTTGACCACGCAGCCCATCACAGCCACCTTTAAGGGCGCCTTTATACCCTTAAGTTTGCCTTCAACCTCCTTTACCACCCTCTCTAAGTCCACCTCAATCCTACCGCAGGTGGGGCAGGCTATTATCTCAACCCCTCTATACCTCAAACCCAAGGCTCTCAATATCTCGTAGGCGGTTTCCACCTCCACCACCGGGTCGTCGGTTAGGGAAACCCTAACCGTATCACCTATGCCCATGTGAAGGAGGATTCCGATGCCCACGGAGGACTTTATTATGCCCTTGGTGCCCATTCCCGCCTCGGTTATACCGATGTGCAGGGGTATGTCCGTCCTCTTGGCGAACTCGGTGTTGGCCTTGACGTTCTCTAAGACGTTGGAACCCTTTATGGAGACCTTAAAGTTGTAAAAACCCCACGCCTCAAACCTCTCAGACCACCGGAGAGCGCTTTCGGCTAAAGCTTCGGCGCAGGGGTAGCCGTACTTCTCAAGTAGCTCCTTCTCAAGGGAGCCCGAGTTCACACCGATGCGCATGGCTATGCCTTTGAGCTTGGCCTCCTGGACTATATCCCTTACCACCTCCTCCTTGCCTATATTGCCCGGATTTATACGAACGCAGTGAACGCCCTGCTCCATAGATATAAAGGCGTACTTGGGAGCGAAGTGTATGTCCGCTATCACGGGAATGGGAGATTCCTTGACTATCTCTCCAAGCGCCTGGGCGTCTTCCTGGTGGGGAACGGCCACCCTGACTATCTCGCAGCCCGCCTGCGCCAACCTTCTAATTTGAGACAGCGTAGCTTCAACGTCATGGGTCTTGGTGGAGGTCATGGACTGCACCACCACGGGCGCATCTCCACCTATCTTCACGCCGCCCACGTCTATCTGTCTGCTCTTCCTCCTCTGCACCATGATGAGTTTTTAAAATTATGCTGTAGAATTAATTAGTCATGTTTAAAGTTCAATCCTTCGGATTCTTCGTAATCTCCCTCCTGCTCTTTTCGGGGGTTTCCATATACGGACTCTTTCACATGGAGGAGCCTAACGCTCTCTTTTGGGCGGTATGGGCGGTATCCTCTCTGACGTTCGCAGTAGGCACTTTGGGCTTTCTGTATGCGGGCCTAAGGGAGCTAATTAAAGACTACAGAAGGCACGGCAACCTCTGGAGCTTCCTTTACGACTTCTTCGCCTCCCTGAAGCTGGCCATATTCGTGATGCTCCTGCTGGGCGTGTTCTCCATGCTGGGTTCCACCTACATACAGCAGAATCTTACCTTTCAAGAGTACGTTGACAAGTTCGGTGTTGAGAAGGCGGTATGGTTCTGGAAGCTCTGGCTCAACGATGTGTTCCACTCTTGGTACTACATAGCGCTCATCGTTCTCCTTGCCGTGAACCTGACAGTATGCTCCATAAAGAGACTGCCGAGGATATGGAGACAGACCTTCGGTAGTGAAAGGGTTCTAAAGCTTACGGAGCAAAGGGAAAAGCACCTTAAACCTATAACGCTGAAGGTGAAAAGTAAGGAGGAGGTTATACACTTCCTTGCAAAGAAGGGCTTTAAGGTCTTTATGGAAGAGGAAGAGGGTAAAACTTACTTATTCGCGGAGAAGGGCAAATACTCAAGGTTGGGCGTTTACATAGTCCACATCGCTCTGCTGGTGATAATGGGGGGTGCACTGATAGACGCCATATTCGGCGTGAGGGGAACCCTTCCGGTTGCCGAGGGCAGTGCGGAGGACGTTATGTACGTGGGAGCGGAGGGCAAGCCCTACCAGCTACCCTTTGCGGTTCACCTCTTGGACTTCAGGATAAAGACCTACGGAGATGAAAATCCCAACGTCAGAGAAGACATAGCGATGGCGGTAAGCTCTTACGAGAGCGACATAGAAATCATAAAGGAGGGTGAGAAGGTAGCAAAGGGCACCGTGAAGGTCAACGAGCCCTTTGATTACGGGAGATACAGGCTCTTCCAGGCCTCTTACGGTCTGACGGGGGGCGTGAAGAGTATGGGATTGGTCATAGTTGACAAGGAGCTGGCCGAGAAGGAACCGGACAGGGCCGTGGTGGGCACCTTAGAGCTGGGTAGCGGTAAGGTGGAAGAGTTCAAAGACATGCTCCTGTCCATAGACAGGGTGGTTCTGAACATACACAATCCCGATGCCGGAATGAACGGCGAGCTTGCCCCCGCCGTTGTGGTGAAGGTTCTAAAGAACAGGAAGAGCTACAACGTGCCCGTGGTTTACGACCCCCAGCTCAACGTCCTGGTTTACGGAGAGATGGAAGACCTGAAGGACTTCCCCTACGTCTTCTTTATGGACGGCTTTGAACCCCAGTTTTATTCCGGATTTCAGGTATCCTACCACCCCGGGACTTGGGTTATATGGGTAGGTTCTATATTTTTAGTGCTGGGAATGGCACTTGCGTTTTATACTATCCATAGAAAGGTATGGGTAAGGATAGAGGGCGACACCGCAAAGGTGGCTTTTTACTCCCACAAGTTCAAGGAGGAGTTCAAGAGGAGTTTTATAAGGGAGCTTGAAGAGATACACTCAAGCAGGGAGCAGTGAGGCATGCCCAAGCCTAAAAGCCTAAAGAAGAGGAGTGGAGGGAGCAAGGTATGTCTGGAATGAGGGGAAGGCTTCTCTGGAAGGTAGGCATAGTGATATTTATCCTATCCTTGATAACGGTGCTCCACAGCGCATACCTTTACAGGAAACACACCATAGAGACCTCTCGCGAAAGGGCGCTGACCGCAGCCGAGATAGTTAGGGACACCCTGACCAGCTACATGGTCTTGGGCACCATAGAGAAGAGGGACGTATTCCTGAGGCTCATAGAGAGAACTTACGGCTACAACTACGTCAGGGTCATAAGGGGTGAAGCGGTAAACAAACAGTTCGGCCCGCCGAGGGGGTTTGAGGTGCCCAGAGATGCCCTTGAGAGGGAGGTTCTTCTAACGGGAAGGATAAAGGAGGAAATCATAGAAAACCTTGACAGAGTTATATACCGCGTTGTTATACCTTACAAGGCCGACCCCTCAAAAGGAATAAACTGTATGCAATGCCACGACGCTCGGCCCGGTGAGGTATTGGGAGCCGTCAGTCTCGCGGTGGACTTGACCGCAGAGAGAAGACACAGCCTAATATCCTTCACCATATACGGCTCTATCTCTTTGCTCATGTTCGGGGTGCTCTTTTACATAGTCATCAGATACTTTAAGCCTTACGAGCGCCTGTTTATGGACATGAAGGAAGCGCTCAACGGGTTCCAGGAGGGAGACTTTAGTATAAAGGTCAAGACGGAGCTTACCGACGAGACCAGGGAATTGGTTGACGTGATAAATCGTGTAGGAGACAAGCTCTCGGAGATGCTGCATAAGATAAGGCAAAAGGTGTCCATGCTGATAGGCTACGACGTCCTTGAGACGGAGAACGCTCTGAAGGACACGGAGAAGATAGTGGAAGAGCTGGTTAAGATAGCAAACTTCAAGAAAGCCATAGAAAAGGATAAGAACAAAAACGAGATTTACAACAGAATCATTACGGTGCTGGGCAATTACATGAGCTTGGACAAGTTCTCCCTCTACGAGGTTGACCACAGAAACAGAAAGATAAAAAAGATACACGTAGAGGGCAGCGAGGGGTGGTGCGACTCCATAATCTTTGAAAACTCCGAGGAGTGCAGAGCCAAGAGGACGGGAGAGGTGGTGGATTCTAAAGAATTTCCCTGCGTGTGTCCCAACTTCGTGGACAACGAGAGCTGTTCCAATGGAGACATTCAGTATTACTGCATACCGGTTTACATAGGGGGTAAGGTGGGCAACGTAGTCCAGATAGTCTACGAGACCGAGATGGACATGTTCGTAAACATGCTCATACCTTACATAAAGGGGTACCTTGAAGAGGCGGCGCCCGTCTTAGAATCCAAGACACTTATGGAGCTTCTCCAGGAGCAGTCCTACATAGACCAGCTGACCGGGCTTTACAACCGCCGCTTCCTGGAGGAGATATACAAGAATCTTGTGGCCCAGGCCAAGAGGAGAAAGAGTATCTTGGGGATACTCATGATAGATATAGACTTCTTCAAGCAGGTTAACGACCAGTACGGCCACGACGTGGGGGACAGAGTCCTCATAGAAATAGCGGACGCCATAAAATCCACCGTAAGAGAGTCGGACATAGTGATAAGGTTCGGTGGAGAGGAAATAATGGTCATACTGGTGGACGTGGAAGAAGGCAAATCCAAAGAGGTTGCCGAGAAGATAAGAAAGGCGGTTGAGGAAAAGACCATAGCCATACCCGGAGGCTCCCTTAAGAAGACCGTCAGCATAGGGGTCTGCGAGTTTCCCAAACATACGGAACAGTTCTGGCAGTGCGTCAAGTTTGCAGACATAGCCCTATACAAGGCCAAAGAGGAGGGCAGAAACAGGGTCAAGTGTTTTGAGCGGGACATGTGGGAGCACAAGGATTACTGAGCCAAGATGGGTAGGTTGGTAGAGTTGATACCCTTTATTATATTTGCCATAGCCTTTTTGGGTGCCGTATTCGGCGCAGACATATTTAAGTTCTTGGGAGGTGTGATTATGGGACTTTCTCCTTTGGTAGTTCTAACAATCTTGGGCGTTATATTCCTGTTTTCCGCGGTCAAGGTGGTGCCCGAATACGAAAGAGCCGTGATATTCCGTCTGGGTAGGGTAATCGGTGCCAAGGGCCCCGGCCTAATCATAGTCATACCCTTCATAGACCAAGTGGTTAAGGTATCCCTCAGAACCGTAACCTTGGACGTTCCAACCCAGGACATCATAACCAAAGACAACGTCTCGGTGCAGGTAGATGCGGTGGTTTACTTTAGGGTTATAGAACCCGTGAACGCTATAGTGGAGGTGGAAGACTACCTCTACGCCACCTCTCAAATCGCACAGACAACCCTCAGAAGTGTGTGCGGTGAGGCCGAGTTGGACGAGCTGCTGTCCAAGAGGGAGAAGATAAACGTGAAGCTACAAGAGATTATAGACAGGCAAACAGACCCCTGGGGCGTGAAAGTTGTGGCCGTGGAGCTTAAGAAGATAGACCTGCCCGAAGACCTCAGAAAGGCCATAGCGAGGCAGGCGGAAGCCGAAAGGGAGAGGAGGGCAAAGATTATCTCTGCAGAGGCGGAGTATCAGGCTTCCCAGAAGCTCTTAGAGGCCGCAAGGGTTCTCTCCCAGGAGCCCATAGCCATACAGCTCAGATACTTAGAGACCATGCACACCATAGGACTGAACAACTCCAAGACCATAGTGTTTCCCTTCCCCTTTGAGTTTGCCCAGTTCTTGAATACGAGAAGTAAGAAGGAAGAGACTTAGTAAAGAGCGGGCGACGGGACTCGAACCCGCGACCTGCGGCTTGGAAGGCCGCTGCTCTACC
>JALWEG010000047.1 GCA_027014155.1 Aquificaceae bacterium | reverse complement strand
AGGTATCTCTTTATGTGTGGAAACCTCAGAAAGATTTTCCTTGCGGTGATACCTTTAATCATCTTGACTATATAGGAAGGAGCTACTTTAGGGTGAGCGGATGCAAATATGTGAACATGGTCTTTTTCTCCCACTTCTACCTGAGATACTTCAAAACCTTTTTCTTGAGCTATTTCCTGAATGAGGTTTTTAAGGTGTTCTTCAATGTCTTGGGTAAGAACCTTTCTTCTATATTTAGTGGAAAATACGATATGGTAGTTGCAGTTGTAAACACAGGTTCTCGCAGTTTTGAGATTAGGCTTTGTATTTTTCTTTCCCATTACATATAGTTTAAGCTTATTCAAAGGAAAGTCAAGCTTGATTGGTATTTGAAACATGCACATGATTAATGGTGCTTCGCACCATGCGTCTGTATCTCTACGCAAATTTTTTCCTAAACCTTCCAGTCAGGTGGAAGGCAAATGCTATCCGTATCTACTGAGAATCCTCTCTATTATTTGGCTGGTTGATATGTCGTATCTGAAGGGTATCGTTAAAACCTTACCCCCGTAAGATTCCACAAAATCCTTACCGACCACCTTTTCCAATTCCCAATCGCCCCCCTTTACCAAGACGTGGGGCTTTACCCTCTTGATTAGCTCTATGGGGGTATCCTCGGAGAAGGGCAGGACGAAGTCCACCGGCTTTAGAGAGGACAGGAGCTTGATGCGTAGCTCTAAGGGAACTATGGGTCTGTTGGCGCCCTTGAGCCTCCGCACCGAGTCGTCGGTATTTATGCCCACCACTAAGACATCGCCCAACTCCTTGGCCCGCTGGAGGTAGTCCGCATGCCCCGCGTGGAGTATATCAAAGCAGCCGTTGGTGAAAACTATCCTCTTGCCCTCCTTCCTCAGGCTCTCTATCCGTGCCAGCTCACGACCTACGTCCATTTAAAGAATTCTAAAATATTAAGGGTGATAGAGCTTTACGCAAACACAGAAAAGGGCTTTGAGAAGAAATCCATAGACGAGTTCGGGGAGCTAAAGAGCGAGGTCATCTGGATAGACGTCCTGAACCCCTCGGAGGAGGAGATAAAGTGGCTGGAGAGTTCCGTAGGCTTTGAGAAACCTCCCAGGGAGGTAATGGGGGACATAGAGATAAGCTCCAAATACATGGAGATGGGAGATGCCATGGGCATAAACATGTCCTTCGTGATTCAGCAGAAGGAAGAGATAATCGTGGAGCCTGTCTTCTTCTTCATAAAGGAGAGGTTCTTCATAACCCTAAGGTATAGGGACATACCCTCTTTGCTCATATTCCACAGCAGAGTCAACTCCCAGGGCAGAAGCTACCAGTTCGCCGAATCCCTCTTTAGCGAGATACTCAACATAGAGGTTGATAGAATCGGGGACAGGCTGGAGATACTGGGCAGGAGAATAAGGAACATGAGGAAGGAGATATTCATAGACCAATCGGAGGAAATCATAAAGGAGATAGCCTACTACGACGAGCTAAACATGACTTTGAGGGAGTCCATAAACGAGAAGGTCAGGATACTTACCCACTTCCTGAAAAGTCCCTTGGTGAACGCTCAGACCAAGAGGCAGGTTAAGGTGGTTCTTGACGACCTGACCACCCTTTTAGACTTTACCGCCTTTTATATGGAGAAGATAGACAGCATTCAAAACTCCCTGTTGGGACTTATCACCATAAGACAGAACGAGGCCGTGAAGGTGTTTACCGTGATAGCCACCATATTCCTACCCGCCACCCTGATAGCCAGCATATTCGGTATGAACTTCAAGCACATGCCGGAGCTGGACTGGAAGTTCGGATACACCTACTCCCTCTTTCTCATGGTGAGCGTCACCTTCGCGCTCCTTTACTGGGTCAGGAGGAAGGGTTGGCTCTGAATCTCTTAAGAAGGTATAAGAAAGAAGACCTGCTGGTGGGCTTCTTCGTTCTGATGGCCATGCTTTACCCTTTCTTCATATCCGCTCTGATAGCCTACGAGGACTTCAAGAAGTCCTCACAGGAGATGAACACCATGCGCAAGACCTACAGGCTCTTGGTAGGTCTGGAGGAGTGCAGCATTCCGAAGGCGGAGGAGGTGGCTCCCTTCATGTCCGGGGAGCTTTTGAGCAAGCTGGGGGGAGTTAAGGGACTGGTCAGGCTGTGCATGAAGGAGAGGGGGAGTTCCAAGGTGGTTGCGGTTAAAGAAGATTTTAGCCAGGAGGGCAGCGTGTTCCGCCTGGTGGCACTGCTGAAGAGACGGGAAAAGGGAGTGGCCAAGGCCTTCAAGAGCGTGTCCGTGGTAGCGGTAGAGGATTCCAGGGGCTTTCGTATAATTGATGTTAAAATTAACCGGCTATGAAGATAGCCTTTATAGGCACGGGCAACAGAGTAAGGAGCCTGATGGCCGAATCGGTAGCCAAGAGGCTCATAAGGGAGGCTCTTCTCAGCGCGGACATATACTCCGCCGGCGTTGAACCCCAGGGGGAGACACTGCCTCAGGTGCTGGAGGTTCTGCAAGAGAAGGGCTACCCCACCGAGGGACTCAGACCCAAGTCCCTGAAGGATATACCCTTTGAGGAGCTTGACCTGGTGGTGGTGGTCTGCAGCGAGGCCAAGGATAAGGTGCCTTTCCATCTGTCCCACAAGAGGCGCGAGAACTGGAACCTGGAACTGCCCCCCGAGCCGAATAAGCTCTCCTTCAAGAGAGTCTTGGAAGACATAGAGAGAAACGTCAGAGAGCTATTCAAGCTCACTTAGTATGCCTCTCAGGTAGCAATCCTTTATCTCCTTGGATTTCTTTCTTATATCTACCGCCTTCGGCGGTGATTTTATTAAATCAAGCAAAACCTGGGCGAGCTTCTCTCCGCTTTCCACCTTCACACCGGAACCGGTGGAGAGGATAAACTCCTCCATGTCTCTCACCTTCTCGGTGTATCTGCCGAACACCACCGGTTTTTGCCACACCAAGGGCTCAAGTAGGTTGTGTCCTCCCACCGGAACGAAGGTGCCACCCACCACGGCCACATCGCACAGCCTGTAGAGGGATTTCAGCTCCCCCAGCGTGTCCACTACCAGCACCTCCCACTCCAGACCTTTAAGCCCGGTCTTGAGCTCCGTCTTAAAGCCGTGCCTTCGGGCCAGCTCCGCCACCCGCACGGCTCTGCTCACGTGCCTGGGGGCTATAACGAGCTGCACGGGCAGGGACTTTTTCAAGATTGAGAAGGCTCTCAGGAGAATCTCCTCCTCCCCTTCGTGAGTGCTGCCTGCGAGTATGAGCTTTGTACCTTCTTGAAGCGGTAGCCTAACCTCCTTGGCCTCCTCCTCTACCAGGAACTTCATGTTTCCGCAAGCCTTAACCCGCTTGGCTCCGTAGGATTTGAACCTCTGCTCGTCCTCCGTTCCCCTCGTCAGTATGAGCTCAAAGCGCCTTGCCAGGAACCTTTCCAGGCCTCTGCCTTTGGCGTAGGCGTTTACCAGGATTTTCTTGGTTTGCGTGCAGCTTACCAAGCAGGGCCACAGCTCACGCTCCACCACTATCAGAGCCTTGGGAGACAGCTGTTTTTCAAACCTCCTCAGGGAGAAGGGCAAATCCAAGGGCAGGGGATAGAGCAACTCCCAATACTGAGACCTTGAGCGCAGGAAGTCTTCGGCTCTGGGGGAGAAGTACGTCAGAGCTATGGAGAACTCCTTCCTCAGCTCTTTGAGCAGGGGAAGGAATGTGTTGAACTCCCCCACGCTGGCGCAGTGCACCCACAGAACTGGCTTGGTGAACTTCGCCTTTACTCCGGGAAAGAGCCTTCTGAGTAGGTTAAATCCCATACGCTTTGATTTTGAATTAGTTTACTCTACACGGCACTTCGGACGGCTAACAAGTGTATCCCCTCAAGCTTAAAAGCTGTATTAAAAAGGTGCACTTTATAAAGCTGAAATCTGCAAATGCTTTGATAAACAAAAGACTTTGCGTTTGGCACACGGATTGCTAAGAAGCAGTTGAACAAAACTTTTAGGAGGTGGAGCTATGAAGTTAAGTAAGCTAATCTTGCTGGGAGGCGTTTTGAGCTTAACAATTCTGGCCAGCTGCGGAGGCGGAGGAGACGGAGATAACGATGCGGACGATGGGTATCCGGGAGATGATGGCACCCCCACCCAGCCGGCACCCCCAACGGGTGGAGATGATAACGGCGGTTCAGGAGGAGATGATACCAACCAACCACCTAACAATCCACCGTCCAATCCCTCTCCGAATCCACAACCCAATCCTTCCCCTAACAGCGTATCCTTCTCAAAGGATGTCTATCCGATTCTCAATAACAGCTGTCAGGTTTGCCACAACCCCAACGGCGTAGCTAAGGGGACAAAGTTCATAGTCAGCGATACCGCCGGCACATATAACTCTGTGCTGGGACTTATAGATACCGCAAACCCTGCAAACTCAAAGCTGCTCAAAAAGGCCACCAACCAGGACAGCCACGGTGGAGGTCAAGTCATAGCACCCAACTCCGACAGCTATAACACCATACTCCAGTGGATACAACAGGGAGCATCTAACAACTGAAAGTCCCTTGCACCCCGCTCAAGAGGGCGGGGCATCTCCGTTTTTTGCTAAATTAATCTTAATTTGAGAATGGGACATGCGGCAAGGTTTATTGTATCGCTCTTGATACTTGCGGCCTCCGTATGGGCACAGGAAGGGGTCAAATATGTAAAAGGTAGGGGGCTAAAGATAATACCCCTGAACATGACCATCGGTGGATACGTGTCCCTATACTACCAAAAGGATAAGAACTTAGAGAAGTTCGGTGCGGAAGATGCCGCTCTTTTGGTTTTTGGAAAGATAAAAGATAGAATCGGCTACTTCTTTGAGATAGAGTTGGACGATTTCTACCAGGTGGTAAATGGCAAAGAAAGGGTAAAAAGGAAAATAGATATTGAGAGGCTCTACTTAGATTTTGAGATAAACGAGTATGTGAACCTACGGCTGGGAAAGTTCATAACCCCTGTAGGACTGTGGAACCCTATCTATATAAACATCTTAAAGTGGACCACCTCTGACCCCTTAACGGCAGAATACTTTTTCCCTCAGTTCACCACCGGTGTCCAACTGTACGGGAACCTGCCGGGGGATTGGAGATACTTCCTCTTCTTCCAAAGAAATAAGGGCATAGATGAAAATTACAACAATTTCGTGTCCAAGTGGATAATCGGCACCGAGGTAGAGAAAGACATTAACGAAAATCTCAGCTTGGGGTTCAATCTGGGCAAGTTTAAACTGAAAAATAAACCTGAGACCCTAACATTTTGGGGTCTCAACGCCAAGTACCAAACGCATCTGCTTGAGGTTTCCGGAGAGTTCATGTATGCCTGGGAAAAGGAAGACTACCTCGGAGGAAGCCTCAGCTACCGGCTCTCTTACTATCTGCAGGGAGTTTATAGGGTAATGCCGAAGAACTACGCAGTACTGAGATACGGGTTTTTCAGGGATAAGTCTGACCATTCTCGCTACAGAATACTCACCTTGGGGTGGAACTTCAGACCCAGCTATAACTTCGTAATCAAGGCCGAGTATCAGCTGAGGGAGAGGTCGGAGTTTAACAAGTTCCTGGCTTCCGTCTCGTGGTTGTTTTAGGTATGTGGGGAATACTTAGGACTCTGCTTATAGCGCTGTGCATGTCCACTGCCATGGGAGGGGAAATAGTGTTCGTTATCAATAAAGACGTTCAGGTGGATAAGCTTCCCAAAAAAGAAATTAGGAAAATTCTCCTTAAGAAAAGGAAGTTTCTGAAGGGTCTTAAGTTAATACCCCTCAACTTACCTCCCGAGAATGGGCTGAGAAAGCTGGTGGAGGAAAAAGTACTGGGCATGGACAGGGAAGAGGTAGAGCTTTACTGGAACAAAAGCTACCTCCACGGTGTAGAGCCTCCGCTGGTTCTAAACTCCGAAGAGGCGGTGAAGGAGTTCGTGAAAAAGGTAAAAGGCTCTATAGGTTATATAAGTTCTGAGAAACTGGACGAAGACCTAAAGGTAATCTACAGGCTTAAAAAAGAATGAGCATTAGGCTGAAGATAACTCTATCTTTCTTAACAGTAGGCCTCCTGCCGTTCGTAATCTTTTCCCTCTTTTCCATACAAAGCATAACCAATTCCATAAAGGAGAGAGCACAGGAAAACCTAAGGCTTAAAGCGGACATACTTCTGCACGAGATACAGGAGAACGTCCACAATCTTGATAAATTGGTAAAACGGTGGGCCAAGCTCCAGATAATGGACGACATTCTCGTTAACGACGTTGATAAAAGGATTTCCGTTTTCTTGCAAGAGGTTTACAGGGACTTGGGCTTTGAGGGATACATACTTTGCTTGGACAACGAGGGGAAGGTGGTGGCCTCGTCGGAGGCTACCTTAATAGGCAGAAGGATAAAGTTAAAGACCGGGGGAATAACTGATTTTGAGAGTAAGAAATACTTGGTCCTGAGTTCCACAGTTTATGCGTCCTTCAGTCCGGAGATGGTTATAGGGGAGCTTATAACCCTATTCTCATTGGGAAATCTTGAACGGTTCCTCTCAAGAACCCCAGACAGTTTCACCGCCTTGATAAACGACAGCTTAGGTGTAAAATTGAACCTCCCCAAAGGAATCTTCTTAAATGTAAAGGACTCTGCCGGCAAATTCGTTAGCTCCGGAGAGTATTACATATTCGCAAAGGGGTTTTCAGACCGCTTGATGGGCAAAGGCTGGGTGCTGGCGGCCGGAGTAAGGGAGGACGTTATATTCGGTTCCGTCAGAAAGATGTCACTGGTTTTCGGTGGCTCAGCTCTCTCAGGCGGGATATTGATAGTCCTCGTATCTCTATTCCTTTCATCAAGGATTGTGCGTTCCATTGAAGAGGTATCCGATACCATGGAGTATATAGTCAAGACCAAGGACTACACCAAAAGGGTCAAGACAGAGGGCACAGATGAGCTGGCCAAAATGTCCAGCTCCTTCAACCACATGCTTTCAGAAATACAGAAAGCTCTAAGGAAACTTGAGGAGGAAAACCTTGAGAGGCTGAGGTTGTTCAAAAAGCTCGTTGAGATGTTCACACTGATAGTTGAACAGGAGAGCGAAGAATCTCTCCTGAAGACCGCCGAGAGGGAGCTAAAGGAGTTCTTGGGAGCCGAGGTGGGTCTTTTTACAAGACCAAAAGGAGGTTGGAAGAGCTACAAGATAGAAGCTAACGTATTCAAAGGAGACGAGTTTAATAGAAGGGTAGTAGCCTATCTCTCTCTGAAGACGGATAATCCCTCACCGGAATTAGAAAAGTTTCTGGACTCCGTCGCCAAGCTGCTGAGCTTCCAACTGGACAAGCTAAACATGCTAAAAGCTCAAAAGGTTCTCAGAGAAAGGGCGGAGCAGTCCTCAAGAGCTAAATCCATGTTCATCGCCAACATGTCCCACGAGCTTAGAACTCCCCTAAATGCCATAATAGGCTTCGCTCAATACCTGCAAACCGACCCCGGCTTAGACGAAGTGCACAAAGAGATAGCTAAGAATATAGAGGTTTCGGGAAGGCATCTGCTTTCCATAATAAACGATATACTTGACTTTTCCAAAGCGGAGGCGGGTAAGATAACACTCTCAAAAGAAAGGTTCAACCTCGCAAGCCTGCTAAGCGAGGTAGAGATTATGGTCAAACCCTCGGCGGAGGACAAAAACATAGAGCTGCATATAGATAAACCTTCAATAGAGGTGGAAACCGACCCAAAACTTCTCAAGCAGGTGCTCATAAATCTCCTATCCAATGCGGTCAAATACACCGAGGAGGGAAGCGTTAGTCTGAGAGTTGAAAGGAACGACCCCTATCTCAAATTTAGGGTCATAGATACGGGTATAGGAATATCCAAGGAGGACCAAGGAAGGATATTTGAAGCCTTTGAACAGGTGGACAACCTCCTACAAAAGAGGCATAAGGGAACGGGCTTAGGCCTTGCGCTGACCAGGAAGCTCGTAAAGCTGCTCGGAGGCGATATAGGAGTCTTTTCCGAAGGCGAAGGTAAAGGTTCGGAGTTCTGGTTTACCATACCGGCAGGTTAATCTCTCAGCTCCTCGTATATATCCCTGAGCTTGAGGTGAATCTCCTTAAACAGCTTCAGTATTTCGGGGTCAAAGTGTTCGGGCTTTAATCTCCTGTCTCCCTGCGTTATTATCCTGTAAGCCTCTTCGTGGGATAGGGGTGGCTTATACGGCCTCTTGCTTCTGAGCGCATCGTAGACGTCCGCCAAGCTGACTATGCGCGCAGGGAGGGGAATATCCTCACCTTTGAGTCCGGAAGGGTATCCTGTGCCGTCCCACCTCTCGTGGTGGCAGAGAGCTATGTCTTTGGCCATTTGGATTACGGGAGCTTTAGAGCCTTCAAGTATCCGAGCGCCTATCAAGGTGTGCTCTTTCATAACCTCCCACTCCTCGGAGGTTAAGGGGCCCTCCTTCAGGAGCACCTTTTCGGGTATGCCCACCTTTCCTATATCGTGCATAGGTGAGGCGTAGAATATCCTCTCAACGAACTCTTTATCCATGCCAAGGGATAAAGCTATTTCTCTGGAGTAATGAGCTATCCTCCTTATGTGGTTTCCTGTCTCCGGGTCTTTATACTCCGCTGCCTTTGAAAGCCGGTACAGGGAGTCTATGTAAGATTCCTTAAGCTCCTGTGTCTTTTTCTCAACCTCTATTTCAAGCTCCCGACTGTACCTTTTGAGCAGGTCGTTATATCTTTTTATCTTGAGTGTATTTCTTAAACGCAACTTCAGCTCGTCCATGTCTATGGGTTTGGTCAGGAAGTCGTCCGCTCCTGCTTCTATACCCCTTAGCCGGTCTTCCCTCGCATCTAAGGCGGTAACCATTATTACCGGTATGAACTCGGTGTCAGGGTCGGCCTTTATAGCTTTGGTGGTTGTAAATCCATCCATTTTGGGCATCATCACGTCCATGAGTATTATGTCCGGCCTTTCCCTCTTGGCCACCTCAATAGCCTCCTCCCCGTTCTCGGCCTCCACTATCCGGTAGCCCCACCTTTCACAAAACAGCCTGAGTAGTTTTCTGTTTTGAAACTCGTCGTCCACTACCAAAATCTTGGCTTTATCTTCTTCCATAAACTTAAATAAGATAAATCCCCTTTACCCTCTTCTTCAAGCCAAAGCCCACCCTAAGCTCCCGAGAGAACTTACCGAGGAGTATGTAGCTGTCCGTAAGCTCTGCCACCTTTTCCGGAGGAAGATTGAAACAGGCTGTGGTTAGAGCATCAAGCTGGCCACCGCAGAACCCCTTCTCTACAAGGGTAAGGCTTGAGTAAAAGTTCTCTTGAATTCCCTTGGTAGGGTTTACTATGTGGTGGTTGTGTCTTGAGCCTATAAATCTCTCGTAATCACCGCTGGTGGACAAGGTAGTTTTGCCTTCGTCGGTTTCCACTATGCCGATGTGTCCCCCTCCTTCCGGATTCTTTATCGCTATCCTCCACCTCTTGCCAAAGGTGCATATCTCGCCCCCTACAGATACGAGAGCTTTTTCCGCACCCAACAGGAGGAGCATTTCCGCCAACCTCTGTGCCGTCCAACCCTTGGCTATCCCACCCAAATCCAGTCTCATGCCTCTGCGTGTAAGGAACACCTTATTCCCCTGAACGGAAACGTTCCTGAAGTTTACCAGTTTCTTCGTGCGCTCAATTTCCTCGTTTTGCGGAACTCTCTCCCGCGCAGTTCCGAATCCAAACAGTCCGTGAACTACAGCACCTACCGTGGGGTCAAACAGTCCGCGGGTTCTTTCGGCCATTTCCAGGGAAAGTTTTATGACCTCAACCACCTCTTTGGGGCACTCTACGCCTTCTTCCCCTGCACACATGTTTATCCTGGATACGAAAGAATCCTCCCTGTAAGCGGACATCGTTCTTTCCACTTCAAGAGCGAACTCATAACACTCCTTCAGGGTCTTATCATCAACGTCCGCCTTTATAAGGAGCTCGGTGGACATCACCTTACCGTAGAAGGTGTTTACCCTCTTTCTTAAAAGTCCGAGCATGACAAGCTCCCCTCAAAAGCTATACTCCAAGGCTACGCTTCCGAAAACGGCCCTTATCCTATCCTTACCATACCAGTTCCTTACGTAAGGATTGGACGAGGTTATGTAGTAGTTGATGGAAGCTTTCAGCTTAATACTCTTGAAGCCTTTTATGAGCAATAAACCTAAGGTGTTTGAGCTGAACGAGGAATACCTGTAATCCACCACCACGTACCTATCCGTGAGAGCGTAATCGTTTATACCCTTGGTAAAGTCCGCGGAGCTTTGGGTGTAATACCTATACCTTACCCCAAATGTCAGGGTATCGCTTATGTCTCTGAGTACCTTAAGGTCAAAGGTGTGAGAGTTTATTCCCCAGTCGTCCGTGTAATACCTGTAGTAGAAGTTCAAACTCGTAGGCTCGTCAAGAAGCTTTATCAGTCTAAAGGCGAAGGCGTGTCCCTTCCTCTTCTCGGGAAGGGTCTCAAACCTCACAAAGTTTTCTCCAAGAAGGTAGTGATACGGCGAGGCGAGAAAACCTTCCGAGTAGATGTTGGAGTAAGAGAGCTGAACCATGGCCGTAGGAGACAGGAGTTGCGATACCGAGAGGTCTATCTTTCTCTCTTTTCTGTCGCTCCTTTTTAACTCCCTATCAAACTTAGGATGCCACCTGTCAAACGATTGAGATATGCCCACGCTAACGGCGGTGTTCTGAAGGTTGAGCTGTCTCGTATAGTTGGCAAACAGAGACCTTCCCATGTAGTCTCTCTCGGTTGAGTAGTAAAATCCTACGCTTAGGCTGTTGTCTCCGTCGTTGTAGGTCGCTATCAGCGTAGGAGCGTATCTCACGTCCTCAAAGTCCCTTCTGGGACTCGCACCTGTTACGGCGTCCTTCCTTGCGGGGGAACCGCCCTTCCTTATGCTGGCAGAGGATATGGCATCTATCCTGGCCTTGAGGGTTATAAAGAGCTTATGGGCTATTCGCTTGAAAACCGAAACGGTCGGAGAGCTAACGGCTACGTCTGTGTTGTCCGCATAAAAGTCGTAGCTTACGCTCGCCTTGTTCTGTTCAAGTGCCAGCGCCTTTATCGGAAGGAGAAGAGACAGCAAGCCTACAATCTTCTTTATCTGCATCCACAACCTCCCTGAAAGGAGCTTTCACCTCCCGCTGAAGCCTCTTTAATCAAGAAGACGTGCCCCTCCTGCTCGGCACCGCTCTCTACGGGCTCTGCGAGCATCTTATCTTGAGCAAAGAACTCTCTCTCATAAGGTTGAACCCTGACCAGCTTTTCGGAACAGGAGAGTAAAAGAAGAGGAAGGAGCAGGAGCGGCAAAGCTCTCATCTTAGCACCTCCTCTATTGCCTTTTTCAGCACGTGAACGTTTTCCTTAGTAAAGCTTGAGGGAAAGTACTTCACCAGCGTCCCCTCCCCGTCTATGAGGTAAGAGGAGGGCATGCCTATGGGCTTGTACTTCTTTATAACCCTTTTCTTGCCGTCGTAAAGAACCAGGAAGTTGACCTTTTTACCCGTGCTCTTTTCAAGCTCCCTGAGGAACTCTACCGCCTTGTCTTTGTTCCTGTCTATGTTCACCGCTACTATGACCAACCCTTTATCTTTGTATTCCTTTTGCAGCTCCATGAATTCTGGCATCTCTGCCTGACAACCCGTGCACCAGGAAGCCCAGAAGTTAAGCAGGACCGCTTTACCCTTGAAATCTTGGAGAGAGTATTCCTTAGAGTGCTGTAAGTCCCAGAGTTTAAAGTCCGGAGCCGGAGAGCCTATCTTGGGAACCCCGAAGGATAAAAGGATTAACGTTAGCATCAAAGAGACAACGTATCTCATATCTCACACCTCCTATTTGCATAGGTTTGCATTCATCTGAGGGTATATAAAGCCGGGCGCTCCTCCCTGAGGGTCTGGGTAGCGATGGCACGCGTTGCAGGAAAATCTGTTAAGAGGGTCTGCAGGATTGCGCCGGGGGTCGTAGTTGTGTATCCCGCTAAAGCTGTGAAGGCTCTGGCTCTGAGCGAGACTGTTTCCTTCGGAGTCTATGACCCTCACGTAATAACCTCCGTAAGGTGTTATGTCCGACAGCAACCTCCTAAGTATGAAGATGTTTCCGCTTCCCAAGTAGCCTGCGGAGTTCCGGTCGTAAAAGTCCCTTGAGTCGTAAACCACCTCATACTTTTCGTTTAGCAGCTGCACAAAGAGACGCGCCTTGCAGCTTGCAGACAAATCCTTGGGATTTTCCACGTTGGGGGACTTGAAGACGGTTCCCGCCATCAAAAGGTGCCTGCTGGGTTTCAGGTCAACGTTGTGGCAACCGAGGCAGTGCTGGCCCTGGAAGTGCCAACCTTGCTCTGCTTCGGAAAGGGAGAAGCTATCCGAACCCCCGCACGAGGCTACTGCGACAGCTGATGCGAGCAGAAGAATCACCCTCTTACCCATCATCACTTTGCTCCGTAGTAAAAGCTGTTTATAATCCTGCCCGGTGCTCCCGAAGCACCGCTTTGGGTATGGCAGGAATTACAGTTGTATCTGTCGGGTGTGTGGGAAAGCTCAAGGGACTTGTTCACCGTCTTGCCGTTTCCGTCAACTACCGTTGCGGTGAATTTTCCATTCAGACTTGATGGAATCTGGAAGTTCCCCGAACCCCTACCTCTGGGTGCCGTTAAAGATGAACCGTCCTCAAAGAGTAAGACCACCGTGTGATAGGCCGCTGCGGAGTTCACATCGTTGTCTGCGGCGTTTAGCTTCGTAAAGACCGTCCCACCTCCGAAGCTGTGGCAGGAGATACACTGCTGGCCCTGGTAATGGGAACCCGTTATGTGCTCCTCCTCTCCGAACTCACCACCTTCACCGCCTCCGCAGGAAACGAAGGCTAAGGCCAGGGGTAAAACTAAAACTCCGCGTAGAATCTCCCTCATGGCTTACCTCCTTACTCCAGTGTGCTTGATATTATCGCCAGCTGGCCGCTCGCAACTAAAACGCCCATCAGTATCAGGAGAAAGCCTCCCGCATACTCAACCACGGTAAAGAACTTGGAAAACCTCTTTATGAAGCCCATAAAGGCCGTCCAGAACACCCCGGCGAGAACGAAAGGTATCCCGAGTCCGACCGAATACACGGCAAGCAGCTCAACGCCCTTTAAAACAGAATCCTGCTGGCTTGCAAGGAGAAGTATTGAGCCGAGGACCGGACCTATGCAGGGACTCCAACCGGCACCGAAGGTCAGTCCGGTGATAAAGGAACTCAAAGCCCCGGCCTTGGAGCTTCCCTGCTTTTTCATCTGTCTGTATAGAAACATGTGCACCTTGAAGACATACAGAGCCATCACTATAGCCCAGATACCGATGAAGGTCTTCAGGCTCTCAATACCGATTACATCAAAGGCGTAGAGAGAGACCAGAAACAGACCGGCTCCCGCAAAGAGCTTGGGAAAGTCGTCCCTTATGAGCAGGTTTGAGAAGTGAAGTCCGAAGAAGACTATTATCCCGCCCCCTATCTTCGCTATAAGCTCCCGGTTGTCTGCCAAGAATTGACCCACGAAGGAGGCACCGGCTCCTAAAGCTATAAACACCGTGGAAAATCCCATAACAAAAGCGAGTATGGGTACCAAAACCTTTAAGGGACTCTTTGATGGATTGCCGGCGCTGACACCGGTTATATAGGAGAGGTATCCGGGGACTATGGGGAGAACGCAGGGTGCGAGAAAGCTCAACAAACCCGCGGTAAGCGCACCGAAGAGCGTAATTTCCATATCCATACTACTTACCTCCGTAAAGGTTGTAGTTGACTACTCTTCCCGGTGCTCCGGAAGCACCATTCTGGGTGTGGCACGAGTTGCAGTTGTATCTGTCTTGAGTGTGGGAAAGCTCAAGGGATTTATTCACGGTTTTGCCGTTTCCATCTACCACGAGAGCTGTGAATTTACCCCTTAGGTGCGGTGGCAGCTGGAAGTTGCCCGAACCTTTACCTCTGGGTGCTCTGAGGGAAGAGCCGTCTTCAAAGAGAAGGACTACCGTATGGTAAACCGCGGCAGAGTTCACATCGTTGTCCGCGGCCTTTAGCTTGGCAAAGACGGTTCCGCCTCCGAAGCTGTGGCAGGAGATACACTGCATTCCCTGATTGTGCCGTCCTACGATGTCTTCCTCTTCCCCGTATTCCCCATACCTGTCGTCGTCTTCCTCTCTATCATCATCGTCCTCTCTATAGTTCCCATTATCGCTGTCGTCTCTCCCGACTCTACTGCTCTTTTCCCCTTCGGCATAACTCAAAGAGTCTGTCCCCGCACCTCCGCACGATATAAGAACCAGCGCCGAGCAAAGGATCACCGCCAAAGCCGCAACCATGACATCCTCCTTTCTGTTTTCGTTGATTGCAAAGACCGTGCCAGAAGGAAAGCTTTGCGTTTCAAGACCTTTGGCTAAGAGGTGATGTATTAAAAGGACTACACCCGTGTATCTATTTGGAACTCAGACCGTGTTTTCTCAGGAGTCTGTAAATTTCCGCCCTCGTCTTACCCGAGAGCCTTGAAGCCTTAGATATATTACCCTCGCTAAGCGCTAAGAGCTTCTTGAGATACTCTCTCTCAAAGCGATTCCTTGCCTCCACGAACGGCAGTATATCCTGCTCCGGGTGTTCTTGCACCTGATAGCTTTCCGCTTCGTCCTCAAGGATAATCTCCTCTATCGTATCCCCGGAACTGAGTATTAAGCTCCGCTCTATGGCATTCTCAAGTTCTCTGATATTCCCGTGCCAGGGGTGGTATAGGAGCTGAGCTTTGGCTCTGTCGGAGAGCCTCTTGGGAGGTATACCGAACTTTTCAGAGGCCCTTTTTATAAAGAACACCGCAAGGGGCAGTATGTCTTCCCTCCTTTCCCTCAGTGGGGGAACGTGTATGTGTATCACGTTTATCCTATAAAAGAGGTCTTCCCTGAACTGCTTTTCATTCACCAACTTCTTCAAGTCTTTATTGGTGGCGCATATTATACGAACGTCCACCTTCTTGGCTCTGTTGGAACCTATCGGCTTTAGTTCTTTCTCCTGTATAAGTCTCAAGAGCTTAGCCTGCAGAGCGAGGGGCATATCCCCTATTTCGTCCAAAAAGAGGGTTCCCCCGTCCGCCTCTTCCACTATACCTCTTTTATCCGTATAAGCTCCGGAAAAGCTGCCCTTCTTATAACCGAAAAGCTCGGCTTCCAAAAGGTTTTCCGGAATAGCGGCACAGTTCACGGCTATGAAGGGCCTTCCGGCTCTGGGACTCTTCTTGTGTATATACTTAGCCACTACCTCTTTGCCTACACCGCTGTCTCCGGTTATGAGGACCGTGGTATTGAAAGGAGCCACCTTTGCCGCTACGTTCAGCACTTCTTTCATCTGAGGACTTTCGGCCACTATATCAAGCTCAAGAAACTCCTCAAGGCTCCTGAGCCTGCGCTTGAGATCTCTTACCTCTATGGCCTTCTTGAGTATGTTTTCAAGCTCGTCAAAGTTTATGGGTTTGGTTATGTAATGGAAGGCACCGTTCTTTATACTTTCCACCGCCTCTTCAACACTCCCGTAGGCGGTCATGATTACGACAGGAATCTCCCTGTCCAGCTCATGAACCTTTTTCATAAACTCTACACCCGTCGTTTCGGGCATCCTTTGGTCTGCGAGGATTACGTCCGCCGAACCCGAGAGTCTCAGAGCCTCCTCGGGGGAAGTGGTGGTGATTACCTCTTTAAATTTACCTTTGAGGCGATGGGCTATCACCTTACATATCTGAGCATCGTCGTCCAAGACTAACACTTTCCCCATCTGATTTCTATTTTAGGCAGCCTAACTTGCAAGTTCACGTTAATTTTTGATAAAAGTAAAAGACAGAAGTTTACGTAAAAGCTCTCTATCTCGGAGTTAGGATTGGAACCTTCCAAAATCAGGGAGTTCTGAGAGCAACGCAATCTCCACTCGCCTTTGAGCGTGTCCTTTATAGCCTCAAGGGCTTTGGTGAAAAGGAAGTTATCCCCCTCCATAGGTTCCGAGGGAGAGGGGTTCACGCAAAACACTTGAGCCGCTAAGGAGCAGGGGTATAGTGGCTCTTTCCTTATCCGGTATTCACCTCTGAGTACCTTGTCCAGCAAGAACAGCCTGTCTAAGAGTTTCTCCAGCTCAGACAGGCTCTCAAGGGCTATGGTGGAAAACTCCTTTTCTTGAGTACCGAGGATTTCTAAAGAGGACTTTATCTTAAACAGTAGAGAGAAGGTATCGTGCTTGAGCCTGTACAGCTCAACTTCCTTAACGAGCCGCTTTTCTTTCAAGCTCCAGCCTCCTTAAACACCTCCACCACTTCCTCGTGAGGTCTCGTGGTTCTAAAACCGTCCCCGGCGAAGTGGGTTCTCCTGCCGTCTAAGCTCTTTACCAGAAAGTCTATGGTGGGCTGGCGGGCAATCTTAAAGAGCTTGGACATGTGGGAAGCCTGATAATAGCCTACCGTCTGAAGCTGGGACTCCTCGTGTATGAACCGGAGTATTCTTTTGGTCTCCTCGGATACGCTCTCCATCTGCGGGGCGGTCTTGTGTATGTACTCTGTCAGCTCTTTGTCCCACAACTCCCCAAGCCACATGGGACCCCCGTAATTGAACCTCGTTCCGCAGTGGGGACACTTCTGCTCCGCCTCAAATATGCTCTTTATGGGCTTTCTGTTGGCGCAGTTAAAGCAGTAGAGGAGATACCCCACCTTGTCCAGAAGCTCGTCCACCCTCTTGACACCCCTTTCCTTCTTAAAGAAGAGCTTGAAGTAGTGGATATGGGCGTACCCGAAAAGGGGAACCATGGCTATGTCGTACTGGGCACCCACCTCTATCACCTTCTTTATGAGTATCCTCAGGCCTACCTCGTGCTTGAACTCGTTCCTGAGGGGCTTGCTGGCGTACCTCCTTTTACAGGTTCCCGGATAGGTGCCGGCCAGAGGAGCGGTATCGGTGGCCGTGAGGCTCAGCACTCCTCCCCTCTTCATGCTCAGCATCACCGACTCAAGGAACTGAACCGGAGTGCCGAAGGGGTCTAAATCCAGAAGGTCAAAACCGAACCCCCGCCTCTCCCTTAGAAAGAGGTTCGCCTCCTTGGTGGACACGCTGTATCTGCTCTCCTCTATGCCGTTTATCTCCATGTTCTTTCTTATCAACTGTGCGGCATCGGGATTTATATCGTTTAGATACACCTTCTCAACGCAGCCACTCTCAAGCAGGAATCTCACGCTCCTGACACCGCTCGCGGCGAGGGGGTCGGCCACCACCAGCTTCTTACCTTTGGTGCAGAGGTAGTTCAGAACCAGCACCGTCAGGTCGCGGTTGACCCTCATCTTGGGGTTATAAAAAACGGGCATGTCCGAGGAGACTATCTCTCTTACCTCGGGAATCAAGACCTCCGCTCTGCCTTCTATTACTCTGTGCATCTGTCAGCAATCCGCGCTGGTTAATTTTAACTTCTATCTTCCTCCATGTCATCTTGACACACCACCTTGCCAGAATGGCAAGGTAAGCCCTTTCACTCTTAAACAATATTTCTCGTTATATACGGTACTTATGAACAATCTCGTTTTTGGCACGCTCCTTGTTTGTTAGGGAAGTAGAAAACCTTTTAAAAGGAGGAGGAAAGATGGACAGGCGAGCCTTTTTCAAGATGGGAGCGGTAGCGGCGGCCGCGCCTCTTTTGAGCGGCGTGTCTCTGGCGGGAATACAGAGGCTCAAGTTTGAAGACCTGAAGAAGGAGGCCAAGATAAACGTGGTGTATCACTCGGACTTTCCCCAGGAGAAGAGGTTCAAGGTTATGCTCAGGAACATAACCAACCACCTCAGCGTCTATGACTTTGACCCCTTCAAGGTGAAGATAGTGGTGGTGGCCCACGGTGCAGGTGCCAAGTTCTTCCTGAAGGAGCTGTCGGGAACCAAGTGGGCCAAGGAGCCGATAGACCAAAAGGCCATAAAGGCAAAGTTGGAGGAGCTAAAGCAGTACGGGGTTGAGTATTACATTTGCGGAATAACGGTAAAGAGGGCAAAGCTCCTTAACAAGCTTTACGACTTCGTGAAGATTGTTCCTTCCGGCGTGGGAACGGTAGCCTACCTGCAGAGCATAGGATACGCGTACATAAAGGTTCAGTAAAGGAGGGTTAGGGATATGAGAAAGCTTGCCCTTGGAGCGGGACTCGGCCTACTGAGCCTTTTTGCGTCGGATACGGCTCAGGCTATCAAGATAGGTAGTCCGTCCCAGAGCCACTTCCTCAGCATAAACTTCCTGATAGAGTCCTGGCTGAGGTATCAGGAGATAAGCGACCAAAACAGGCCCAACTTCGTCAAGGCGGACAACAGGGTTGACTTCTCCTTCAGAAGGATAAGGCTCAGAATGGGCGGCAGCTACAATAAATGGTTCAAGTTCAACTTCGTTATGCGTTTGAACAACACGGGCAGGGAGGCCTACCTCGCTCCCTTCGGAGGCCAACCCGTGGGCACCATAAGGCAGACGGGAGTCTTGGGAGGATACACCTTCGCCCTTCACGAGCTTGACCTGAAGTTTGCCATAGACAAGATGTTGGACACCAAAGGCTGGATACTTGACCTGCACTTGGGTTATCCGAGGGTTCCCTTGGGCAGGGAGCAATACGGCAGAACGGGTTTTGATAACCTTGAGTCGGACAGAACCTTTGCCACCCTAAGGTGGACCCACATGGCGGTTGGAGACGTAACCGGCAGGTCTTACGGTGGATTTCTCCACGTCAGGAAGGGGAACAGAGCCAAAGGCTACAGGAGGATAACTTGGGACGGATTCTTCGGGATATTTGACGGATTTGAAGGTATAAAACAGCCCTGGGATAAGACCATGTCCACCCAAGTGGACTTCACCGGTGCTCAGTGCGCAAAGGCGGGAGAGGCCAAAGCCCCCGGCGTCGCCAAGTGCATCTCCCAGCTCAGGGGCAACGAGAGCGACAGCTTCCTTTACACCTTCAGAACCACCGTCATGTTCGGTAAACCGGAAGGAAGAGCCAAAGCCTACAACTGGCTCTACAGGGACACCTACTTAGGCAAAAGGAAGGGTATAACCCTCGGATTCTCTTACGCAAGACAGGATAACATAGACCAGGAGCTGATTACCGACGTTCAGGGTATAAGTCCCGGCGTTGCGGGCAACGGTAAGATGGTCAACGGTGCCGGCACGGTTCAGACGAGGCTACCTTACCTCATACTTCCCAACCCATTCCAAAACCCTCAGGTGATAAATCATAAGGTTGATATGCAGATGCTCGGGGTGGACTTCGCTTGGCACCACGGCCAGTTCCTCTTTACCGCAGAAGCCGGTCAGGTCTCCTTCAAAAACGTTTGGCTGTCTCCCACCAACACCAGCGAAAGCTTTGACAACAAGTTCTTTATAGTAAAGGGTGCGTGGCTGATTAACCCCAAAAGCGTTCACAAGTTTGAACCCTACCTGAGCTATTACGTCTGGGACCCGGAGATAGTGGAGGTGAACAATGTCGCTTACGGAGACGCCGCCAACTTCGTCAGACCCAACAAAAAGGGCAAGGCCAAAGCTACCTTGGGGAAGATGAAGGTCACTTCCATCGGTATAAACTACTGGTATGACAGAGCCAAGCTTTTCGGTATAACCCTTGAGTATCAAATGATAGACGAGGAGAGAAACGACATAGATAACGATGCCATAACCCTACAGTTCAGGTTCGTATTTTGATAAACCAGTAAAGCTGCTTTCCCTTTCCATGCCTTCCGCACCCCCTTCCTTTTTCTTTTTTCACTTTTTACCCTGAGGAATATCATAATTTGAATTTCGGGGAATGCGTGTATAATAAGAGCCAGTAAGGGGCGACGCAGGAGCGCCCAGCGACCAATGGGAGAGGTTCACGAAAATCACTTCTCCTCCCACTCCCAATAAACGAAAACCCAATCCTCTGGATTCTCACTTGCCATGGCAACTTTGTTAATAGCATCTACAAGTTTTACTGTATCCTGAGCCGTGTATCCTTTGCCCTTAATCCTGAGTCCTAAATCTGCTCCTTCTTTTGGATTAATTATATAGACCTCTTCAACAAAAGGTAATGACCTTACTGATTCTATGATATCTCTCACCACATCACCCTTAACCAACATAACTGAAAGCCTCCCGTAGAATATTAATATATGTTTCCAGCACAAAAGAAATCTCCTTACCTATAATATCCTCCGTGTAATCAGCCTTTCGCCTTAAAGCGTATAGCTTATCGTAAGAATCCTTTAATTTACCTACGAGTTCAACAGGTACGGACCACTCCACTATATCAATCCTTCCAGTTCCCTTTCTACTTCCTGTGTCATCCTCTCAAGGTCTTCGTCTGTTCCATAGGTTATAACGAAGAGCTTGTCCTCATAGAACTTGCGGTTTTTTATGTATGAAAGTGCTTCCAGATACCAAAACTTGTCCGGTGTGGTTTGGTAGAAAACGCCAACTACATCTCCCCTTTTGTTCTCAACTTCTATTCCGTAAACATTTAGCTCAAGCAGGTGCGCTCTTCTGATAACCCTACTTAGCTCCCTCCTTGTCATTTTTGTTTTTTTGCGCACGTCCTTAAACAAAAACTCATTTACTTTAGCTTTATTCATCTTCTCCATGGCGCAATTATTATACATATTATACAGATATAAAGCTTATTCATTCATTCGTTTATAACCCTATCGGTTTCTTTATCCACACTGGCTATTATGTCAAGGATTGCATAACCTAAAGCCAAAGCTCCTATGATAAGTATTACGTAGCTCACGAGCTCCATCATGCGATATCCTCCAACTTATTGAGCATTATCCCTAAAAGGACTATTACAAATAAGGTAAGTCCTACAAAACTTATTGACAACGATTTGGGCTCTCCTATTCCTTTTAGAAATAGACTGGATAATCCACCTCCTAAAGCTATCAGCAAAACCCATAATAGCTTGAGCAACTCTGTGTAAAACCTTATTCTCTCTTTCACTCCTTCTTTATCCATTCCCCTTCACAGCTTACCTTTCTCTTCAAGGTATTTCAAGACACACCTTTCAAAGAATTCGTTGCGGCTTGAAAATTCTGTATCGTCCTTCAAAGTTTCGTCAAGCAGGTTCAGCAGTTTGGGATTCAACTTTATGGATATAACTTTACTCCTATTCCTCAATAGCTTTGCCAATTCTTCACTTTTCATGGCTTTCATGGTATTACCATTTTACCATACTTTTGGTTTTTATTAATGGACTTGCCAAAGGTTGTGTATATACTTATAATAATACTTAAAGTATCTCTTTAGGTAAAGAGGTATGACCATGGAGTTAAGATTTACAACAGCAACCGAGAGGGAGATGGATGCAGTGGAAGCAGCTATACTTAATTTCCTCACCGATGTGGTGGGGGTGGAGTCAGAGGAAGTGCTTGACTCACGGGTAGAAAAAACTTCTGAGGGATACGTTCTTATAATCTCATTCGTTCCTTCAGAAAAGCTGAACTTGAAGTTTGAAGCTTCTGGAAACTTTGTAGCCAAATGGTTTCAGAATTGGATACAATTTCGGAATTGAGAGGGTTCTTCCCGTGAGAGAGCCAATCTGGTGGAACGGAATATTCTTCCGGTTGCCGGGAGAGGAGCTTGCCAAAAAGGAGAAAAGAGTTTTTGTGGCGGGTTTAATGGCAGAGGAGCTATTCAGGAATGGTAGGAGAGTCTTTGAGGTTTGGGAATTCGTATCCCCTGACGAAGAGAGCTTTATAAACTATAGGAAGCTTAATGGCGGAAATCCAGACCCGAGGAGTATATACGACGGTATGTACACGCACTACGTACATAGAGTTCTTAAGGAACTTTACCTCAAGGGGGTTAGGAACTACGATGATGTGAAGAGAGAGGTAGAGAAGCACCTGTATGACTCCCGGTGGCTTGAGCTGTGGGACATGATAAGGGAGAAAAAGAGAGACCCTGAATGGTGGACAAGGATAAAGCTCCAAATGGAAAAGTTAAAGAGGGAGGGATATGACACTATAACAGCTCACGGCAAACCTGTAGCCGAACTTGTCTTTATCAGAACCATAGAGGGAAGTAAGGAAGAGCTATGTGGGGACGGAAAAAATCCATCAATACTTGATAAATTAGTCAACTGGGCGCTTTACGAAAGGTTCCCTGAAGAGATAGGAAATAAAGGAGTGGAATGGATTAATGATATGGGTGATGAGATAGATGAGGTAAAGCACCTAAGTCTTGAATCTGAGGGAGAGGAAATTGTTACGCTTCTCATACGGCAGCTGGGGTGAAGAAATCCCAAGGCGTTTATAAGCTATACTTATGTGGCATCTAAAATATATTTATATCACATACCTTGCGGACCAGATTTATAATAGATTTTATGTTTAATTATTTTTGCAGATATATAAAGGAGTTAGGATATTTCAGGAATATCAGTGAGTTATGCAAGTTGTATTCTCAAAAGCAAGACACACAATGCCGACAGCTTTATTAGACGATAGTAAAAGGAGGTGAATTGTCATGGGACAGGCGGTTGGTGAGGAGGAGCTTCGTAATATTATCAGGGAGGAGTTGAGCAAGGTAAAGCAAGAACTCGTAGAGGAAGTGAAACAAGAGCTGGGAAGCGTGAAGCAAGAGCTGGGAGATAGAATTGAGAGACTTGAAAGACAGGTAGAACTTCAAGGAGATAGAATTGAGAGACTTGAAAGACAGGTAGAACTTCAAGATTTATCCTTTCGTGCCCTTGTTAAAGCTGCTAAAGCATCTCAAGAAGTTGAAGAAGAGCTTGAAGGAACTTATGTAAGGGAAGGAACAGGATTTAATACTAAAAGGATCAAGTGGGTAAGGGATCCATTAGCGTAATAGTAATTAAAAATTTTTTAAGGGATCTTTTCTCGGATATTTTTAAACCTAAAAAGTTTCGCTTAGAATTGTTCTATATACTATCTATAGTTCCAATCTGGATATTTCTTGTTGCGCTTGTTTATATGTTTTATTACGAAAAAGCGTTTATTTCTTGTTTTATTTCCTTAATCCTTATACTTATCGCACCTATGTTGATTATAATCCCTGAACCGAAGGTAAAGAAAGAAATAGACATTGAGGGATACCAAGAGCTGGTAGACATAAAACTTAGTTATAAGTGTAATCCTTTACTGAAGAGGGTTTATGATGAAGAAGTCTTACTACGGTTCATGTGGGATAGAGGTAGTTTCTATGATATATATGAGTTTGCTAAGGTTCTTTGTTTTATTCACATACTTTACAATCACTCAATTTCTTCATTTTGGTTTGCAGAATATATACTCATTCCTATATCCTTGGCATTTATAATTTCAGAGCCTTCAGCACCAACATCGCTATTTATGGTAAGTTTGATAATTAATATCTGTACTTTAATAATCAAGTTAAATCTTAAAAAAGGCATGGAAGGCAAACTTGAGTTGATAGAAAGAATTGTATTGAAAAAACCTTCTATATTTAGTATTGGCATCGGTGTTATAGAAGTAAGAAATGACGTAATAAAAGCTATAAGGTTTGCAAGGAAAGAAGGAATCATTTCAAAGTCTGTGTTCCTAATAAGAAACATACTCTTGTCAGGAGGAAATACATGACTTCAATATCGTGTAATCGATTAGTGAAGATATACCTGAATGATATAAAGAATGAGCTAAATTTTCTATTTGATGAGATACTACATATAGCCTATATATACAATTTCTTTTCGGTGAAGAAAGGGGAAGGTGATGAAGAGAACAGAGTAGAATCTCATTCTCTTCGGAATTTCTTTAGGACCATTAACCCTATTTTAAGGGAAATATCGGAAGATCTGATTGATATGTATGTTGACTACAGAGAAGCAGAGCAATTGCTCCAAACTGACTTTTCTGCTTCTAAAGAGACAAAAGAAGTCTTAGTAAAAAGAAATATTGATTTCTTTCAATTAATCAATAACTATATCCGAACTAAGGAAAAACTTCTTGAGAAGTTGGTATTCTTGCAAAGGAAAATAATAAGCATACTTGACAGCTTCCCGTTCTATTACCCATCTCCAAAAGTGTCAAGCATCAAAGAAGCAAGTAAGATACATCTTTTCATAGAACTGTTAGCTCAGGATATATACGATGTTCTTACAAGAGAGTTCCATTTACCTGAAAGAGAAGAAAAACTTCACAAGAGCACTTATTTCTATTGGGACTATGATCCAGAGCTTAGGTTTTTGGAAAAGAGCGATTTGTTTATATTCAATAGCAATTTCTTCCTCCCAGAGAAACAGTCTTACTGGATGATACTCTTCCACGAAGTGTTTCACTTTATTCTCAACAAAGCAAAAGTAAGAGAACTAAGTAGTGAAAATAAAAGCAATGAAAAAGGACGGAAGTTTGTAGATACTTTACTCAAGTATATAGACAGATGTATAGAAACATTGTACTTCCGCTTTCCTGTAATTGGAACCAAGACTACTATAGGTAAGGATGTTATAACTGACATATTCATAGACAGTATGCTTACATATATGTTTGGAGAAGCTTTCTTCATTCCGGCGTTTAGCAACATATTTCTTTTTGATGAAGGAAGCTTCCTGCTACCGAGGGCAAATAGAACCTGGTATATAAGGCTCAGGGTTCTCACCGATGTACTGGAAAGATTTCATGGAGAATCTTCTTCTCGTGGAAAATACACAAAAGATGTTGCTCTTTCTTGCAAAGAAATACTTGAGGAATACAGGAAAGCCCAATATGAAACGAGGTATGTAAGGCTAACCCTTTTTTCCCACATGGAGAAAATCATCAAAGTTATAGAAGAATTCTGTATGGATTTCATAGCACGGTATAAGGACTACCTTAACAAGCTCAAGAAAGACATTGAATCTAAAGAATGGGTAAAAACCTACTTGGATGCTCAGATAAATTTTATACGTTCAAAATGGAAAAATCCTTATCAGCATGTTGAGGGAAGAATATTCTGCTATAAACTGCACCAGCAGTTGATAGGCAGTATTGATAGTGACGAAAAACGACTACAAGTGATCAATCTTAAGTATATAAAGTGCAGATATGATACTGGAAAAAATTTATGTCATTACAAAGATACCTTCCATGCCTTGAGTTACGGGGTTTATACTGGGCTATATATAGATGAAAACTTTAATCAGAAAATCAATAAGATGAAAGATAAATGCAGTATATATGAAGTATTTTACTCCTTACATAGGCTTGATTTGATAGGAGATAATAGTTTAAAACATTTGACGGTGGTATCAACTGAGACCGAAAGTAACCCAGAAGACAGATATCCAGACATAGAGTTAGAACTCATTGAAAGCGAAGTCCTTTTTTACAAAAAGGATTATGTGCTCACTTATATAACAGGAGATGAATTAGACTTAACGAGTAAAGAGTCTAAGATATACATACTTGTAAAAAGTCTTATAAACTCAATTCCCTTGAAAAGGCAAGGAAGAAATCCATACGAAGAAGTTATAGAGTTGTTTAAGAAGCCACTGGATGATGAAAGTAAAATAGCAGGGCATCCAGCAAAAGTGCATCACTTTATATCCTTTGATTGGTTTGATTTAGCTACTTTGATTGTTTTAGAGCCTAACGGCTCCGAGATTAATCTATACGATGTTCTTAAGGAGCTTAAGTGCAAAGTTCTTATAAACAACAAGAAAGGGGAAGGAGAAACTGATGTTCCGCTTTTACTTAGAACAGAAACCGATATATTCATCGGGAACGACATTTTGTCTCAAGTTGAGGTCCCCATGGGTTCTATACATCTTAGAGTATCAAGCGAATATCTGGGTGAGACTAATGAGCAATTGGCTAAAATAGAAGATATAATGGAAAAAGCAACGAACGGGATAAATCTTGGCACGTGGGAAATAGCTTTAAGGTTTGGTATAAGGGATCTAATGTTGGTTCCAAAGAAAAGGGAAAACGGAGGAACATGGAAATTTAAACATATACTTAGCAGAATCTGTGATGTGCTTAATATGAAGAATAACAAGCTATTCTCTGATTTTCAGTTTGTAGTCGGCGTAGTAGCTGAATGTGATGTCAAAAACCATAAAGATAGGTAATCAAGGAGTATCAACATCCAGATAGAAAATTATTAATCTTCCGATGTCTTCTGCAAGAAGCATTCATCACATATAACTTCTCCCTCTTTACTCTTAAAAGGTTCATTACATTCGGAACACAGACTTTCTCTATATGCTTTATACACAAAAGCCTTGGCAATACCGATATGCTTCCACCTTCCCTTTGGTGATTCTCCTATCACATACTGGAAGAAGTTGAAGTAAGCAAAGTAGAGGTTGGAAACGCATGACGAAGTAAAGTCTTTATCCATACACCATTTGGCTGTTTCCAACCTCTCAATAGCCTTTATCTTAAAGCTATCCATATCTAAAAAGCTATTAAAGCCTTAAAATCTCAACACTCGCATGGCTCTATCACTTTAAGGCTTTCTTTTTTTAGTGTAAGCCGTAAAACTTCAAAGAACTTTCTAACATATCTATGCTCAGCCCTGTCTTCTGGTTTGCAAAGATAAAGAAGGTTAGGATTTGGTTCAAAAAGGTATCCGTAATCCTTCGCAAACCCGCAAGCGGGCCTTATCTGGTTTTCGGGAAACTTCTTTAGCTCCTCAAGGGAAAGCTCTTTATTGAAAAGAGCCTCAAGCCAAAGACTGCTGCGAACTCTGCAATCATTTTCTACCAATTCTTTGATTTCTTCTTCAGAAACGTCAAATAGAGAGCTAAGGACCCTAAAAGCCATAAGATATAAGTTATGGACGCAAAGGAGCTTGTAAAGATATTTGAGGAGTATGCAAAAGCCAGAGGAGAGAGGCTGTCGGTATTACTCGTGGGGGCTAACGCCCTTTACTTCTACGGTACAGGAGTTAGACACACGAATGATACGCTGTTAGTTCAAACTATAAAGCTTCGGAGCTTAACTGAAAAGTTAAGGGAAGAACCCGCAAAAAGTAAAAAGGGAAAGGAGGGGGAGGGGAGGTGATGGGAGGGAGGGTCGCTATCTAAAAGCCCTTGCTCTGCTAAGAAGATGTC
>JALWEG010000046.1:12181-27799 GCA_027014155.1 Aquificaceae bacterium | reverse complement strand
CCCATGCTCTCCTACGAAGATGTCTAAGCTTAGCCCTCTGGGGAGGGGTCAGCAGATTGTAGAGGGATTCAAGGAACTTAGCCTCAACACGGGCAATCCTCTTAGCCCTCTCCAACCTGAGCCTTTCATAGACCTCTCTCTTAAAGGTTTTGCCTCTCATAGAGGAAGCTAAAGGACTGGGCGTGCTGGAAATTATCTTATTTATAGCGTGCTTTCTTGCTCTCTGGAGCTTTCTAAGCTCTTGAATCTGGGAAAAGGTCAGGTCTAACTCCTTGATTAAGCTTCTCTCCCATGCCACCCTCTTGCTGAGAAAGAGAGGAGGGTGGGCGACGGAAGAAGCACCGAAAGCCAGCAGGGAAAGGAGCAATCCGGCAGCTTTTAACTTCGTCCCCTTCATCGTGGTTATAAGGATAAGTCCTCTCCTTAAACGGTGTTTAAAGCTTTTGTAAACGAGTTTAAACGGCCTCTCGGCCTTTGAACGCCTTGGTTTTGGAGTAAAATAAATTATTTATGAACCCGGAAGAGATAAAAGGGAAAATCACGGAAGATTACTCGGAAGAGGCCATAAAGGCCGTCACGGGGCTTGAGCATGTGCGCATGCGTCCCGCCATGTACATAGGGGACGTGAGCGAGAGGGGCCTGCACCACCTCGTATGGGAGATACTGGACAACTCCGTTGACGAGGCTATGGCGGGCTATGCCCGCAACATAAAGGTGGTAATCCACGCCGACGGCTCTATAACCGTTGAGGATGACGGAAGGGGAATACCGGTAGGTATCCATCCCGAAACCGGAAAACCCGCCGTTGAGATGGTCTTCACAATGCTGGGAGCCGGAGGAAAGTTTGAGAAAAAGGCCTACACCTACTCGGGGGGGCTGCACGGTGTGGGAGCTTCAGTGGTCAACGCCCTCTCCGAGTGGCTGGTGGTGGAGGTATACAGAGAAGGCAAGATTCACAGACAGGAATACAGAAGGGGAGAGGTGGTTCACCCCCTCAAGGTGGTAGGCTCAACCACCAGAACCGGAACGAAGGTCAGCTTCAAACCCGACCCGGACATATTTGAGACCACGAAGATAAAGTTTGACATCATAGAGCGCAGGATAAGGGAGCTTGCCTACCTGAACCCGGAGGTCAGGTTCCTACTGATTGATGAGAGGATAGACAAACGCATAGAGTACAAGTTTGACCAAGGGATAGCGGACCTCGTTAGGTATCTGACCGAAGGCAAGGACCCCCTCTTTGAGGAGATTGTCAGAATTCAAGGAGAGAGGGACGGGGTGATACTTGATGTAGCCTTCAGATACGTTAAAGACTACCGGGAGGTTATGGAGAGCTTCGTAAACAACATAAAGACCGTTGAAGGTGGAACCCACGTTACGGGATTCAGGAGCGGGCTTACCAAGGCGGTCATGCGCTCCTCTCAGTCTCTCAAGCTCTCCAAAGAGCTCAAGCAGAGCTTTTCGGGAGAGGACATAAGGGAGGGACTGGTGGCGGTGGTATCCTGCAAAGTTCCCGAACCCCAGTTTGAGGGACAGACCAAGACCAAGCTGGGGAACCAAAACGTAAAGACCATCGTGGACTCCATAGTCTACGACTACCTTATAGAGTTCTTTGACAAGAACAGAGAGGTTCTCAAAAAGATAGTTGACAAGGCGATAGAGGCCGCTTTGGCGAGGGAGGCCGCCAAGAAGGCTAAGGAGCTGGTAAGGAGAAAGTCTCCCCTTGAGGAGGGCATACTTCCGGGAAAGCTCGCCGACTGCTCCGAGAAGGACCCCAAGGAGTGCGAAATTTTCATAGTTGAGGGAGAGAGTGCCGGCGGTTCGGCAAAACAGGCGAGGGACAGGAGAAGACAGGCAATCCTGCCCCTGAGAGGAAAAATCATAAACGTTGAGAAGGCGAGGATAGACAAGGCTCTGTCCAACGAGGAGGTGAAGGCGATAGTCAGCGCCTTAGGGTGCGGCATAGGGGAGGATTTGGACCTGTCCAAGCTCAGATACGACAAGATAATCCTCATGACCGACGCGGACGTGGACGGCTCTCACATAAGGACTCTACTTCTTACCTTCTTCTACAGGTTCATGCCCAAGCTCATTGAAGAGGGGCACGTCTATATAGCCGTTCCGCCCCTTTACAGGGTTAAGAAGGGAAAGAAGATAGATTACCTCAAGGACGACAGAGAGTTTGAGAGCTACCTCAGCACGCTGATAAAGGATAAGGGCTTTGTAAGGGACGCCCTGGGTAAGGAATACAGAAGCGAGGAATTGATGAGTCTCTTAAAGACCTTAAAAGAGTACGAAGAGAGCCTGAGTGCGCTGATGAAGGGCAAAGGCGAGGACATAGTGAACGCCCTGATAAAGCTGAGGATTACGGAAGAGAGTGTAAGGAGTGCCGACAGCGTTAAAGAGGTGGTCAGAAAGCTGGGAGAGGAGCTTAGAGATTACCGTATAGACGTTAAGTACGATGATATAGAGGGTGCTTACGACCTGGTCTTTTACGACGACAAACTGGGAACGAGGGTAATAATTGACGCCGACTTTCTCTCCTCTCTGTCCTACAGAATGATTCTTGAAGGTATAAAGCTGCCTCTGCCGGTGGAGGTAGGTTTTGAGGGAAGGAGCAAGAAGGTAAACAGCATCTCTGAGATACTTCCGACTCTAAGTGAGATGGCTCAAAGAGGCATAGAGATTCAAAGATATAAGGGCTTGGGAGAGATGAACCCCGAGCAGCTCTGGGAGACCACAATGAACCCCAAAACCAGAAGAATGGTAAAGGTAACTGTAGAGGACGCCGGCGAGGCGGACAGGATATTCTCCATACTCATGGGAGAGAAGGTAGAACCCCGCCGTGAGTTCATAGAGACCTTTGCAAAAGAGGTTAAGAACTTGGACGTTTAGCCCTCAGCGTTGGGAAAGCAGGTGCTCTATCCTGCTCAACTTAGCGTTTGAGTCCTCTACCTTGTTTAAAAGCTCAAAGAGCCTGACGAGAACCATGTCCATCTTTGAGGATAGGTTCTCAACCTTGGACAGAGACTCCTTAACACCGCGAACCTTGTCCCTGTAAAGGGCTAAGGCTTCCCTGAGAATCTGAACTTCCTTCTTGCCCAACTCCCCTTTAAGAGATTCAAGAATCTCAAGGGTGTTTTGGTCAAATACGTAGGTCTTCTTCTTCACAACTTCTCCTTTAGCCTTAATTTTAAGGCATCTCTAAATATAAGCTCTTTTAGCGGGAGTGCACGTTTTTTGCTATCGTATAGAGGCGGAAGATGAATGCGTCCGATTTACCCAAGGTGATAGAGATACTAAAAGAGCACTACGAAGGGTGGCAGGCTCCGGTCGTGACGCTGGTGGCACAGCATACCAACGACCCCTTCAAGGTGCTGGTGTGTGCCCTCCTGTCCACGAGGACGAGGGACGAAACCACCGCAGAGGTATGCAGGAAGTTCTTCCAGAGGGTAAAGTCCCCGAAGGATATAGTCCAGATCTCCCTTAAGGAGCTGGAGAGGCTCATATACCCGGTGGGCTTTTACAGGAACAAGGCAAGGCAACTGAAAGAAACAGCACAGACGCTCATAGACAGATACGGAGGAAGGATTCCCCAAAGCCTTGAGGAGCTTGTAGAGCTTCCCGGTGTAGGTAGAAAGGTGGCAAACCTCGTTCTCGCGGACGGATTTGGGAAGCCGGCTATATGCGTTGACGTTCACGTTCACAGGATAACCAACCGCTGGTGCCTGATTAAAACAAAGACACCCTACGAAACGGAACTCAAGCTTATGGAGCTTCTGCCCAAGGAGCACTGGATAGAGATAAACCGGCTCTTGGTGGCCTTCGGACAGAGAATCTGCACGCCCCAAAAACCCAAGTGCCACATATGCCCCATAGAAAACTTCTGCGGCAAGTGTATTTAGGATAAAATTTGCGTCTAATCCTCTCCTTTTTAAAGAAGAGATACAGACGCACCCCGAAGGGGTTGAATTTTCCGAAGTAGCCTTGTAAACTAATTTGTGATAGCCGATAACCAAAGCTATCGGGTTCACCCACCTTACGGGTGGTAGGGGTGGATCGCCCCGAACTGAAGCCCGTGGAGAGGGAATGTCCCTCTGTGAAGCGGGAAGCTCTCCACTCCAAGTGGAGAGAGGAGGTCATTTATAATATTCGCTCCATGGATACTTACCTGTTGCCCTCCAGCTTAAAGCAGTCCTCTATGGACTTGGTAAAGGAAAACCTCTTTGATGTGTGGGAAAGGGAAGAAAACAACAAGTTCCTGTTTCTGAATCCGGAACGCAGGGAGATAATAGATAGCTTCAAGTTAGAGCTTTATCCTCTGCTACCGGCGTGGAGAAGGTTCAAAGGACCCTTCTGGGACAATCTTCACCTGTGGGCTTTACCCTCCGCAGTTCAGAGCCGCATACTTCAAAGGGGGCTGATACCCTCTCCGGTGTTTGGACTCCTCGCACCCTCGGACCTGGTGCCCCCTCACAGGGTAGGCTTCAGAGACAAGTTCAAAGACAAAAGCCTGAGGAGCTTTTGGAAGGAAAAGCTACAAAACCTCTTTGAGAAGCTGCTAAGGGACAGGGTAGTCCTTGACCTCTTGGGCTACGACCAAAGGCAGGTGGTGAGCTTTCCCGAAAGCTCTAAAGTGGTCAGGTTCAGCTTTGTAAGAGCGGGCAAGAGAGTTGTAAACTCTCTCCCTCACAGAGCTTACGTGCTCAGATACGTGGCCGAAAGACAGGTGGAGCTTGACTCTTTGGAGAAGGTGAACTTCTTAGATTACAAGGTCAGAGACATAAAACAGAGGGACAACCTCATTGAGGTTTTAATGGAAGGAAAGGGTGAGTATATATGATTTCCGTGGTAATTCCGGCCTACAACGAGGAAGAGAGCCTGCCTCTGCTTTACGATAAGCTCAAAGAGAGCCTGGATAAGCTAAATACCGATTACGAAATCATCATCGTGGACGACGGCAGCACCGATAGAACCCCTCAAATCCTGAAGGAGTTGGCTCAAAAGGACGAAAAGGTGAAGGTGATAAGGTTCAGGAGAAACTTCGGACAGACGGCGGCCATGTATGCCGGCTTTGAGCACGCAAGGGGCGAAGTGATAATAACCATGGACGCCGACCTGCAGAACGACCCCCAGGACATTCCCCTGCTTCTGGAGAAGATAAAAGAGGGATACGATATAGTGAGCGGCTGGAGGAAAAACAGACAGGACCCACTCGTGTCCCGCAAAATCCCCTCCAAGATAGCCAACTGGATAATATCCAAGGTGACGGGCGTGTATCTCCACGATTACGGGTGCACGCTAAAGGCCTACAGAAGGGACATAGCCAAGCGCTACAGACTCTACGGGGACATGCACCGGTTCCTTCCAGCTTTAGCAAAGCGCTTCGGAGCCAAGATTACCGAGGTTCCCGTTCGCCACCACCCCAGAAGGTTCGGAACCTCCAAGTACGGGATAGGTAGAACCGTAAGGGTCATCTTGGACATATTCCTCGTTAAGTTCCTGAACGAGTATATAACACGGCCCCTCTACGTTTTCGGTGGTGTCGGGTTCGGCCTGCTCTCTTTGGGATTTATTCTGGGGCTGTATCTTTCCTTCCTGAAGCTCTTTACGGGTGCCAGCATAGGCAACAGACCCCTGCTTTTGCTGAGTGTTCTGCTCATACTTTCGGGCATTCAACTGATATCCACCGGCGTGGTTGCGGAGCTGATAGTGAGAACCTATTACGAGTCCAGAAACGAAAAACCTTACATAATAGAGGAGAAGCTCAACTTCGGGGAGTGAAGCTCCTACCTGATGTAGCCTTTAAACCTCTGGAAGTTGGCAAGTTTCTGCGCTATATCCTCCCTCTTCTCCTGCGCCCTCTGAATCAAAAAGTCTATTATGTTTATGGCCTCCTCAAACTCTTCTCTGCTCAAACCCGACAGGTCTAACTCCATAACCTTCTTTATGGTCTCGTTCAGGGTGTCAAAGTCCCCCTCCTCCAGCAGGAGTTGGCACTTGGTGAGGAGTTGCTTCAGACTTTGGTCATGCACTTTTCACTTCTTTCTCCTCTTTGCCCTTGCCGTAAACGTTCTTTTCCGCATCCTCCCAGGCCTCTCTCAAATCCTCAAGCACCGATTTGACCTTTTCTAAGGTTTCAACGTCGTTGTTTATGTTGGCACCTATCAGCTCATTCACGAGTATGTCGTATATCTCGTCCAAGTTGTCGGCTATCTCTTTGCCCTCCTCCTTATTCAAAGATGCCTGCAGGACTATGAGTATATCTATCGCTCTGGATATGCTCTCTACCTTGAGCTTCAGGTTTTCGGGGTTGTCTTCAAGGCCTGCATTTATAGCATCTATAGCATCCTCTATGCAGGTTATAGCTTTGTCATAAAGAAGTATCACCAACCTTATGGGATTCGCATTCTCCACCATGCTTTGCAGATAAACGTCCTTAGCCGGACTGTAGGTGTTCATTTTTTATTACCTCCCAGGCTTGATATGCTGACCATAAATTGCTGAAATCTCTGCTTCAGAGATTCAGAGTCGGCTATAAAGGATTCCAGCTGAGCGTACTGTATCTTTAAAAACACTTCTTCTTGAGCCAATCTCTGTGCCATCGCCTTTATACTCTCATCTATCCTGTCTATCCTGTCCTGCAGCAAATCCTTAAAGCCCTTAAAAGTGTCCTTTTGAGCTTCCATGAAAGGCTCAAATTCGGATTTGAGCCTATCTATGGCCTCTTTTACTCTATCCGGGTCAGTATCCAGCAGACTATTTAGTTTTGAAGTATCTATAGATATCTGTCCGGTATCACCGTCATAATCCAGAATACCCAACTCTATTAAGGGGTCAAGCCTATTGGCCATACCAAACTTTAAATTGGTTATCGTATTCTCTCCCAGGAATAGAGCATCTTCTCCCGCCGTCAGAGCGTCCACCACATTCACCAAATCGTTGTATTTACCGGCAAAGCTTTTAAGGAAAGAAGATACTTTTGAGTAATTGTCTTCAATCTTCACCGTAGAGGTTCCGGTGTCCTTAACTTCTAAGGTCACTCCGCTGATGACGTTCTCAAAAGTATTGGTGGGACTGACTACGGGGGAGCCGCTACCTATAGTAATCTGAGCGTTCTTCGCCTCCTGCAGGGTATCAAGCCCTGTCCCCAACTCCGTAGGTAGTCCGCTAACCTCTATAGCGTAGGTTCCACCTACGGTGTCCGTTTCCACGGTGGAGGCGGAAACGTCTTTTTCCGACAGCATTATGCTATACTTCGTGCCATCGTAATACACGGAAGCCTTAACCTTGTCCTGCGCAGAGTTTATGGAATTAACCAAATCCTCTATGGTTTCCCCCGCAGAGTAATCTATGTTGAAGGTTTCAGTGGTAGAACCGGTGTTGTAGCTTATAGTTAACGTTCCGGAAGAGGAAAAGGTATCGGTAAGGTTGGCAACTCCTCCGTTGCTTACCCTTATCTCTGTCTGAGCAAGTCTATCAACCGTAACGCTGAACTCCACGTTAGGCGCATTCTCATCAACAGTTGCGCTGAGGATTTTAGTATCAGAAACGGTTGCCTTTTTACCCTTAAAGAGTTCGTCCGTATCTAAACCGGAGAAGAACTCATAAAAAGAATTGACCTTATCCGACAGCTGGCCTAAGGAAGCTAACTTTACCCCTATTTCCTGCTTCTGAGCTTGGAGCTTTTGCAACGGTATGCTTTTGAGCTGCATTATCTGTTGAACTATGGCTCCTCCGTCAAACCCAGAACCGGTAAGCCCGCTTATAGAAAACTCCCCAGCCATAACTAAACCCTCTCGTTCAAAAGTATACCCAGCATCTCATCTATCTTTTTCATGAGCTTTAAGATTTGCTCCGGCGGAATCTGCCTTATGACCTTATTCGTCTCCCTTTCAAGTATCTTTACAACGGGTATATCAAGTTCGTTATCCAGAGTTATCTTGAGATACTTGTTTAGATAATCCAACTTCTTGTTCAATTGCTCTATAAGTTCCTGTATTTCATCTTTTGAGAGCTGGACACCGGCTTTAACGGCTTCTTGAGATTTCTGCTCAATCTCCTTCTTTGTATCCTCAATGCTTTTTGTCAGCTCCCTTTGAGCCCCCTGAGCTGTGGCCTGCTTTGCGATTTCAAGCTGCAGGTCTTGGTGTTTCCTCTCAACCCTCATAGCTGTATCCTCACCTTATTGTAGGGAGGGCAGAGCCCTCCCTTTTAATCTATTACCTGAGGAGCTGGAGGACAAGCTGAGGTAGCGTATTCGCCTGACCGAGCATCGCAACACCCGACTGCATCCTGATTTGCATCGTGGTGAAGTTCATCATCTCTTTGGCAAAGTCCACGTTCCTTATGACGTTCTCCGCCTGGTCGGTGTTGTCCTTTGCAACCTTCTGTGCATCGTATATAGCCTGCAGGTTGTTCATAACCGCACCTATCTCCGACCTTACCGTATCAACCCTTTGGATAGCTTTCTTGAGTATGAGTAGAGCTTCTTCGGCACTTTGATTATTTAGGACATTTATAGCATTGAGGTTTTTAGCGGACGCTGCACTGCCCGTTGCCACATTGAAGTTCAGACCGCTATTAGAACCGGATACACCGCTGTAGTCCACGGTGTAAGTATCCAATCCCGCTATATCTACAGATCCTACATCCACATAGTGCCACTTATTGACGGTACTAGACGTAAATGTTACCGCGCCTGCACCCTCAAAGAGTTTATCAAAGTAAACAGTTACACCACCTCCTCCCGTATCATTGAGGGTTCCATTTACCGTAGCCCTAACGGCTATCGTCTCACCACCGCCTGTTTCCAAATACAACCTATCGTTGACTACCTTAGCTCTTATGTCAACTCCCGCATTTGATGCTTGAGTATTTATATCCGTAACGAGTTCATTAAGGGACGTGGTATTGCTATCTATGGTTACCGAGAAAGCCGCCGCCGCCGTTATAGCCATATTGCCTACCCAGAAGTCAAGGGTTATGGATGTAACCGTTTGTGTATTTGTACTTAGATCATATAGGTCGCTAAAGTTAGCAAAAGTAGCATCCGCAAGGTTGTCGTTTTTGGCAATAGCTTCTACACCCAGACTCCTTAAAGCCTCATTGTTATTTATGTTGTCTGCCAACGTCTTTGCATCTACGAAAGTAACCGTAGTAGAACCTGAATACACTCTTACACCTCTTACATCTACGTAATCTCCGTTCTCAAGAGCCCAGTCCGTACCCAAGATACCGCTGGCGCCACCTATTACGCCACTTTCATTCCACCCAGCATTGGAGTTCGCACCATCGTCTACCCTTGCACCCTGTGCTTGAACTAAGTAAGCACCCAAATCTTTAGGCAGCAAGCTGTCTATGGATATATCTACGGTTTGGTCTTTCCTGGCTCCGTAGTGAATCTTCTTGCTCACAAACGTTCCATCTAAAAGCTTTATACCGTTATACTCCGTATCCGTCCCTATCTTCTTGATGGCATCAATCAGGTTGTCTATCTCTCTCTGAAGCGCTGCCCTTGCGTTGGGGTCGTTGATGTCGTTGGCCGCACGCTCAGCTCTCACATAGATTTCCTTAAGCTTGTTGTAGATTTGGCCTGCCGAGTTTTCGGCTATCTGCAGCGCAGATATTCCGGTTTGAATGTTCCTATTACCCTGGTCAAGACCGGCAGAAACTATAGCCAACTGGTCAGCGATGAACTGCCCTGCAGAGTCGTCCGCCGCATTTAAGATTCGCAAACCGGTGGACAACCTAAGCAGGGATTTATTCATCAGCCGCTCGTTGGTTTTTAACGCCGTATGCGTCACCGCCGCCTCGTAGTTAAAGTTAATTCTTAGCGCCATGGCTAATCACCTCCTATCGGGTTTTCTTAGTTTTTTATATCGGCGGTTTTCCCAATAATTTTAGTTCTTTAGTTAGGACATGGCTTCTACTCTGTTAAGAGCTTCCTTAAGAAAACTCTTAATCAGATTATAACAAAAAAGTACAAATTCACGAACGTCCGCTTCAGAGAAAGCTCCAGCTATCATATACTTGGTCATGGTGGTGATAGAACCTCTTAAAAGTTCAACTATGTAAATCCCTATTTTTCCACCTATAGTCAAATCTATGTATAAAAGGTGCAGCTCTGATAGAACTTTCATCAGACCTTCTACGGAAGGTGCAGCTTTATCTATTATTTGTAACGCTATATTTAAATATAATTTAAAATCCTCTCTCAATTTATTAAGAGCCTTGTCGGGTTTTAAATATTTAGAGTAAGATGTCGTAAAAGATGAGTATATAGCTTTCATTAGACTGTTTTTATCTACTTGCTGATGAAAATCAATATCATTGGAGGATTTATAACTCGTATTTTCTATTCTAACCACACCTTCAACGCTTACAGCATTTATTTTAAAAGCTTCTATAGTATTCTCTATAGAAATTTTGGTATTGTATAAATATATATTTGTATAAGCCTTATCCGTTGTAAATCCTTCTACTTCCATACCATACTCAAGCGGCGTACCAGGGAATTTATTCACTACGCTTTTTTCAGAAAAATAGGGACTAAGCTTTGAGTGATGGTACTCTTTGTCCAATACTCCTAAATCAACTCCAAAAAGGTAAATATTTTTAAATCCGAGGTATGCAGCTAAAGCAACTCCAAACGCCGTCACCGTCGGGTTGGAATTAAAAAAGTGAGGAAACTCCTTGGGAAAGAAAAGTGCTCCTGCATCGTTGGCTTTCAACGCCATAAAGTTTCTCTTTCCCAACTTAAAAACTTTGGGATAAAGGTTATTAAACCCAACTATGGTTATTTTTTTCAAAAAACGTTTATCTATCTCGCAAAGGTACTCGTAAGTAGCTTTAGTTCTCTCAATCTCAACATGTATATCGGGTGTTATCCCTTTTTTATAGAGAGCTGCCAAGCCAGTCCCACAAGATATTATTAAAGCTTTGTCCTTATTCCTTTCTATAGCAGATATACTCTTATCAAGAGATGGTCCAGAGCCTACAACAAATACAGGGATTTCATTTCCAGATAACTTCTTCATATAAGCAAATACCGGGATATTTTGTTTTACATTAGAAAATGTATGCTCTATTGACCATACTTCATCATCAAAAAACCCCCATGTTAAAGGTTGTTTCGCTATCTCCTGAACCATCCAGTCAAATAATCTTTTATAAGTTTCATGTTCAAAATGCTCAAAAATAAACATATATGTATAGAAACATCCATTAATAAGCATAAGCTTGTCTATAAGCTGACGTTTAGCCTCTTTAAAATTTTCGCTAACTATAAGAGTGAAGGTCCTTCCGTTTTTTGAAAAGTAATCATAAATTTCCCGCCAGTCTATAGTACTAAGGCTCATTCTGAAAATATCTGGATTTAACTCTATGGCTATCATATGTTGGATATTAAAGGTGCGAATGAGTTCTATCAAATGAAACCCTAATCCTACACCGAACACCAGCATTAAAGGAACGTTTTTATTGTCGTACTTATATTCGTTCAACATACGTCTATTTTCGGAAAACAACCTTTTTTGAAGGAGTGTCATATACTTTTCATGAACTGTTGTACCAAAAGTGCCTTCCAGCTCGAAAAGGGGCACTACCAACCTCTTAGGCTTACTTTTGAAAGTTTCTACCTGCTCTTTGCAAAGCTTTTTAGCATCGTACGCATAAATCTTTTTTCCCCCTATAAAAGCGTTGATGGAACCATCGTCCTCAACCACTACCCTCCAGTCAAGATTCCCCTCCTTTTGTAGCTTCTTTCTTAAAGTGGGAATCTTCTCCATTATGAACTCGTAATTTTCCAGAAAGCGCAGGCGCATTCTGTTTTCTATCTCGCGAACGTTCACCATAGCTACTTATAATTTTACTTCTGAATATGATGAAGGGTAAGAGCATACTCATCACTGGCGGTACCGGTTCCTTTGGCAGAAGGTTTATCAGGAGACTCCTCAAAGACTTTTCTCAGGTCAGGAAGATAATAGTTTTTAGCAGGGACGAGTTCAAACAGTTCCAGATGCAAAAGGAGTTCCCCGAAAACGAGTATCCTCAACTTAGGTTTTTCCTCGGAGACATAAGGGATAAGGACAGATTGTACAGAGCCTTTGAGGGAGTGGATTATGTAGTTCACGCGGCAGCCCTTAAGCAGGTTCCCATACTTGAGTACAACCCCATAGAGGCCGTAAAGACCAACATTCTCGGAGCGCAGAACATAATAGAGGCGGCTATAGATAAAGGGGTGAAGAAGGTGATAGCCCTGTCCACCGACAAGGCCGTCAATCCTGTTAACCTTTACGGAGCCACAAAACTGGCCATGGAAAAGCTTTTGGTGTCTGCCAACGCCTACGCCGGTGCTAAAGAGACCTGCTTTTCGGTAGTGAGGTATGGAAACGTGGTGGGAAGCAGAGGAAGCGTTATACCCTTCTTCAAGGAGTTGCTCTCTCAAGGGAGCAAAGAGCTTCCGATAACCGACGAAAGAATGACAAGATTCTGGATAACCTTTGACGATGCCATAGAGCTGGTGCTCTTTGCTCTAAAGGAAGCTCTGGGGGGTGAGGTATTCGTTCCTTACATTCCGAGTATGAAGATACTTGACCTCGCGAAGGCGATGTGTCCCGACTGTAGGCTGAGGAAGATAGGAATCCGCCCCGGAGAGAAGATTCACGAAACCCTGGTATCCGAAGATGAAGCACGCCACACAATCAAGGTAAGTGCGAAAAACAAGACTTACTTCGTAATCCTGCCCGAATTCAACTTTGAGGGGAAAAGCCTAAGGAAGTGGAAGGGAGAAAAGCTTCCAGAGGGATTCTTTTACAGAAGCGATAGGAACGATTGGTGGCTCTCGGTGGGGGAGCTTAGGGAACTTGTGGAGAGAATAGAGCTGGAAAGATGATACCCTACGGAAGGCAGCTCATAGATGAAGAAGATATAAGGTCTGTGATTGAAGTCTTGCGTTCAGACTTCATAACTCAGGGTCCCAAGGTAAGGGAGTTTGAAGAGAAGCTCGCCCGATACTGCGGTGCTAAATACTGCGTGGTGTTCAACTCCGGAACCTCAGCCTTGCTCGGAGCCTACTACGCCTGCGGTATTTCACAGGGAGATGAGGTGATAACCTCTCCCATAACCTTCGCGGCAACCGCCAATATGCTCTTTGTCCTGGGTGCAAGAGCTGTGTTCGTAGACGTAGAGCCCGACACGGGGAACATAAACGCGGAAATGATAAAGGAAGCTATCACCGAAAGAACTAAGGCGATAGTCCCAGTTCACTACGCAGGTCATCCCGCTGCTCTGGAGAAGGTCAAGAGGATAGCGGACGAGTACGGACTTAAGGTTATAGAGGATGCCTGCCACGCCTTGGGGGCAAAGTATAAAAACTCAAAGATAGGAAGTTGCAGGTATTCGGACGCGACGGTATTCAGCTTTCATCCCGTAAAACACATAACCACGGGAGAGGGCGGAGCGGTTCTCACCAACAGCGAAGAGGTATATGAGAGGCTCAACCTCATAAGAAACCACGGAATAAATAAGGGGAGCTTCCTTTACGAGCCAGACGGGGATTGGTATTATGAGGTTCAATCACTGGGTTTTAACTTCCGGCTTACGGATATACAGGCGAGCCTGGGAATCTCTCAGCTGAGGAAGCTTTCTCATTTTGTAGAAGAAAGGAGACAAGTAGCGAGCTACTACGGAGAGCGCCTAAAGAATAATCCCCTCTTTGAGCTTCCCGTGGAAAAGCTTTACGCTTTTCACTCGTATCACCTCTACCCGGTGAGGTTGAAGAACCCCTTTGTGGAGAAAAAAAGGGAAATCATAAGAACCTTTCGTGAGATGGGAATTGGCGTTCAAGTTCACTACATTCCTGTTTACAGACATCCCCTTTACAGGAAACACGGATACGCCAATGTGCACCTTCCCAACGCTGAGGATTTCTATAGGAGGGTTTTTACCTTGCCCATATTCCCTTCAATAAGGGAAAAGGAACTTGAGTTCGTGGTGAGGGTGGTAAATGAACAGGTGGAAAGACTGGCTAAGTCAGGAGGCGGTAAATGCGGCACGTGAAGTGCTAAAAGATTCTGCAAAAGTCATATATCTGGATAAAGAGGCCGTATTCAAAGCTCTCAAAGCTGTATCAGAGGAACTGAGGGGAAAAGCTACCTTACTCCAAGGAGGTAATGCTCTTCGGCTCCTTAGCCAAAGGCGAGGAGCACGGATTGAGCGATGTGGATTTACTCGTCATCGTTGAGGATATAAACAGGGAAAACTTTTGGAAAATCTACGGAGAAGTACTTGATATTGTTTCAGACCATCTCAAGATAGACTTTGACCTTATCGTCATGTCCGAAAGCGATTTCCTATCCAATCCATATAGACTCGGCCCTACCATATCCATAGAGAGGCTAAAATAGATAAAGATGCTCAAGTTTGTAGAGTACGAAGACAACCCCATTCTCGTTCCAGAATACCCCTGGGAAGGAAAGAGCATTTACCTTTACGGCTCCGTTATAAACATCGGCGATAAACTCAGAATGTATTACCAAAGCTACGTGGACGGAATAGGATACTTCGTGTGCGTTGCAGAGTCCAAGGACGGAATAAACTGGGAAAGACCGCTCTTTAGACCCCTGAGGGAGTCCGTTCCCAAGCTCTATCCTACCGTTGAGGTGAACGGAAAGGTTCAGGATTTTTACACCAAAACCCAAAACCTTGAGTGCATGTCTAACGTAGTTCTTGACTACCACATACCTTCGGTTATCTACAGACCCGGAGACGAATACCCCTACAAGCTCTTCGGATACACCTCCGAAGGCTACTGCGTCGCTCTCTCAAAGGACGGCCTTCACTTTGAGGAGTATGAAGGAAATCCCGTAATACCTTTAAGGAAATACCCCAACAAGAAGACCAAAAAGGTGTGGTTTAGCGACGTCGCACCCGTCTTTTACGACACCAAGAAAAAAATCTACAGAGCCATGGTAAAGACCTACAAGATAGACTCTCAGGGAAGAACGAGAAGGTGCGTGGGAATGTCCACGAGCAGGGACTTCGTCCATTGGACGAGACCCAGAACCATTTGGATACCCTCCGAGGAAGAAGATAAGCTCGCTCAGAGGAAAGGTTTCAAGTGGGCGGACTTTTACGGGCTTTGTCCCTTCAACCGGGAAGACTACTATTTAGGATTTTTGTGGTTATTCCTCATAGATTACGAGATTCCTAAAGGCACACACGAAGGGAAGATAGAGGTTTACCTTGCCTACAGCAAGGATTGTATCCACTGGGAGAGAGTCTCAGACGAGCCGCTCATATCCGCAGAGGGATGGAAGAGGGGAATGGTCATTACCGCAAACGGACCCGTAGAGTGGAATGGCGAAACGCTCCTATACATAGGCGGAGCAAACTTTACGCACGGCTTTAGTGAGGAAAAGGATATACACTCTTGTAGGGAATGCAGGATAGCTATAGGAGTTGGTTATCTAAAGTAGCCATCGGCACCGTCCAGTTTGGTCTTGATTACGGAATAGCCAACGAAAGGGGAAAGGTTCCGAAAGAAGAAGTTCTCAAAATCCTTGACCTTGCCTTGGAAAAAGGAATAGACACCCTTGACACCGCAAGGGCTTACGG
>JALWEG010000046.1:0-12171 GCA_027014155.1 Aquificaceae bacterium | reverse complement strand
GGCCATTTTAAGGTTATAACCAAGTTTTCAGAAGATGCACAAGAGGAGCTTACGGAAAGCTTAAAAGTTTTGAGGTTGCCAAAGGTTTACGGACTCCTCGCTCACAAAACGGAACAGTTTTTAAAAAATCCAAGTTCGTGGAATAGAGTTTTGGAACTCAGAGAAAAAGGCCTGACCGAAAAAGTGGGCTTCTCTCTATACTTCCCCCGGGAGCTGGAAAAGTTATGGGATTTAGATTTTGATATAGTCCAAGTTCCATACAACGTCCTTGATAGAAGGTTTGAGATTTATTTTCCAAAATTAAGGGAAAGAGGCGTAGAGGTGCACACAAGGTCGGCGTTCTTGCAAGGACTTCTACTCACGAATCCCGACAGACTCAAGCCTTTTTTCAAAGAGATAAGGCCTATTCTAAAGGAGTTAAGGACATTGGCCGGAAAGCAGGGCACCGACGTTAAAGCTTTACTTCTTTGCTTCTGCCTAAAGAACCCGCACATAGATAAGGTGGTCGTAGGCGTGGACAGCCTCTCCCAGTTTACGGAAAACATCTCAATTGAGTGTAGCGCTACGGCTACTCTTCCCGAATACGATGTGGACGAGAGATTTTTAGTCCCTTCTAAATGGGAAGCTTAAAATTATTAAGTCATGGCTAACAGGTCTCTTGACTGGCTGAAGCAGGCGGAGGAAGACCTTAAACACGCCAAGTACTCTAGGGAACTAAGTTTTACAAGGATGTCATTAAAATAGAGGTTGTTTGGGTAGAATTGAATTAAGCGATGAAAGTGGTAATCATAATTCAGGCAAGACTTGGTTCCAGTAGGCTCCCGGGTAAGGTTTTGCTCCCTCTGGAGGATAAAACCGTTTTGGAGCACGTTATAGAAAGAAGCGCCAGAGCCGAGCTGGTGGACGAGGTAATCGTGGCGACCACGATGAAAAAGGAAGACCTCACGATAGTCAGGCTGGTCTCAGAAAAAGGCTTCAGGGTTTTCGCCGGCTCAGAAAGGGATGTGCTTGATAGATACTATCAGTGTGCGAGGCTCGTCCAGGCGGAGCATATAGTCCGGATAACCGCAGACTGTCCGCTTGTGGACCCTAAGATAATAGACCTTGTGGTAGAAAGGCACTTAGAAAGCGGAGCGGATATTACCTATAACGACCGCTATCCCGACGGTTTTGATGTAGGAGTGTTTACTTACGAGACACTAAAAAAAGCTTGGAAAGAGGCAAAACTTCTATCGGAAAGGGAACACGTGAGTCCTTACATGTTCAAGATAGCCGGGAAAATTGAGAAGGTTGTATGTTCTGAAGACCTATACCACATTCGCCTGACCTTGGATAGACCCGAAGACTACGAAGTTTTAAAAGAAGTCTTTGAAGGAGTTTATCCCAGAAAGAGAGACTTTTCCTTTGAAGACGTCATGGAGTTTCTAAAAAACAATCCGGATATATTGAAAATAAACGCTCATATAGACAGAGATGAAGGCTACAAAAAGTCCCTGCAAGAGGACAGAGAGCTGAGCGATGAAGAGCTTGAGAGGTTGATATGAGAGGGCAAAAACTTTACGGAGAAGCCAAAAAGCTAATACCCGGAGCTACCCAACTCTTCTCAAAAAGGGCGGAGCTGTTTCTGCCCAAACTTTGGCCTTCTTACTACTCAAAGGCAAAGGGCTGCCGGGTTTGGGACCTGGACGGGAACGCTTATCTGGACTTCAGCCTTATGGGCGTAGGAACGGCAGTTCTGGGATACGCAAGAAAGGAAGTGGACGATAAGGTCATAGAAGCTATAAAGGGAGGAAACCTTACCACCCTCAACGCTCCTGAAGAGGTAGAGCTTGCGAAAAAGCTAATTGAAATCCACCCTTGGGCACAGATGGTCAGGTTCGCAAAGACGGGAGGGGAAGCAGTAGCGATAGCGGTTCGCATCGCAAGGGCAAAAAGGGGCAAAGACATAGTCCTCTTCTGCGGATACCACGGCTGGCACGACTGGTATCTATCCGCAAACCTCGGCGGCGAGGATTCCTTACGGGAGCACCTGCTTGAGGGACTCAATCCTGCCGGAGTCCCCAAAGCCTTGAAAGGAACCGCCTTCCCCTTCAAATACAACGACGTGGAAGCTTTAAAGGGGCTCGTATCAAGATACAGAAAAGATATAGCCTGCATAGTAATGGAACCCATAAGAAGCGTCAAACCTACAAGGGAATTCATAGATACGGTTCACGAGATAAGGGAAACCCTCAAGGTTCCCCTCATAGTTGACGAGATAAGTGCGGGCTTTCGCCTGACGGTTGGAGGTGCCCACAAGGTCCTCGGCATAGAGCCGGATATAGCGGTATTCGGTAAAGCCATGAGCAACGGCTACCCTATGGCCGCAGTTGTAGGGAAGGCGTGGGTTATGGATGCAGCCCAGGGGACATTTATAAGCAGCACCTACTGGACGGAAAGGAGCGGACTCGTTGCAAGCCTTGAAACTATAAGGCTCTTTGAAGCTTGGAAGGTTCACGAACATATCTGCAAAGTAGGGAGCGAGATAAAGGAGATTTGGAAAAAGGCTTCAGAGAAACATAAGATAGACATAACCATAACGGGTATAGACCCGATTCCCAACTTTGCCTTTAGTGCAGAAAACCCCCTTCTCTGGAAAACCGTTTTCACCCAGCTTATGCTTGAAAAGGGATTCCTTGCCTCAACCTTATGCTTTGCTTCCTACGCCCACAGAAAGACCCACTTAAGCTCATATAGGCGTGCGGTAGAAGAAACCTTTTACGAGATGAGCAAAAAAGACCCCAAAGACATCCTAAAGACGGATATATGCCACAAAACCTTTCAGAGGCTAACATGAACAGGGAAGGACTGAGGGAAAGGAGATGAAAGAGCCGGAAAAGGAACTGGTAAAAGACCTGATAGAGATACTGACGTCTTTTGCCGGCAGACTATACGGAATGAGAGCCAACAAGATAAAGAACGCCATACGGGAGCTAAAGAATGAGTAGCCTAATCCTGTCCTACAGCTTGACATTCCCTCAAAGCATATACCCTTACCTGAACTATCTGATGTCTATAAACAAGAGATGCGTAAAGAGCTAGCTCAAGGAGCTTTGGAACGGCGAAACCTTAGAAAAGCTCATGGAAAAGACACAAGCCGTATCGGTATTGAAAAGGGATATAAAGAGGACAGACAAGTGGATTCCCTCAAGGATATACAGAAACTCTCTGGAGCTAACGGGACAGATACTCCGTTCCCAGATAGAGAGAAGGGAGATTTACGAGATTCTTGCCACCTACCCCTGCTGTGTATATTGGAGCGAAGCTCTTTTAGCGAGAATTCTAGGTAAGTCCCCCTTATTTGTTCTGAACGTTCAAAGACAGGTAAGGAAACTTCTGAAAAGAGGGAGCTTAGAAAGGGACTACTTAAGAGCTGTAGAGCCGAGCTTTAACTCGGAGGTCTTTATCTCCTCTGCTGACGATAGCATTTCAAACGGACAGTTCAAAAAGCTGAAGTTCTATAGAAATAAAGGATTGTGGTTTATGGAGCTGAAGCTAAAACTTCCTACACAAGGCAGGAAGTTCAGGTGGTTCACCGTAAAGAAGGTCGTTCCGAGCAAGATGGCAAGGATGCTTACAAAGGGAGCAAAGCCGAAGGCTCCGCTGATAAAGAAGGAATGGCTACCGAGCGGATACGAGATATTCAGGTTGGTGGTTCCCTTTGAGGTAAAAGTAGATTTGCCGAAGATAGAAGAGGTGGAAGAGATAAAGGTATTGGCAGTAGATTTGTCTCCCGGGGAGAGCAGGTTGGGATTGGCGGTGGTGGTTGAGGAAGGAAGGCACTCAAGACCGGTATTTTTCACCGCAAAGAGGATAATGAGGAAGCTTGAGAGAGTGCAGAGGCAGGTGGACTATTTGGAGAGGAAGATAGATCGTATAGCCGATGACATTCATGCCACGGGGAGCAAAGCACATAGGTTTAGATTGAAGATGAGGTTAAGACACCTGTATCAGGAGCAAAAGAGGAGACAAAGAAAGATAAAACAGCTCAGGAAGGAGGTTTTGGAGATTTTCACCGATTGGCTGGTTGAGTATGCCAGGAGCTACGGAATAGAGGTAATAGCCATAGAGAGACTGAATTTCAAGGACATACCGGATTGGACAAGCAGTAAAGCTATGAGGAGATTTACGCAGTGGTTTTACAGTAGAGTGAAAGCGAAGCTTGAATACAAAGCTAAGCTGAGGGGTATCAGGCTCTTGGAGGTGAATCCCGCATATACGAGCAGGTATTGCCATAGGTGTGGGAGGAAAGGGAAGGCGGATAGGTTGAGCTTCAGGTGCGAATGTGGGACGTACGATAGGGATTACAATGCGAGCGTGAACATAGGCAAGAGAGCTGTAGGGTTGATAAACAGTATAAGAACTGGCAAGTCAAAATCTCTTGAGCAAGGCTCAAGGGATAATCCTGCCAGAGTTCCGTTCCGTCAGGGGCTTGCCAGTTGGAGGAGTCTGCTTTCTGTCATTCGTATTAGCAAGCTAAAGGCATACAGCAACGTGGTAGAAGTATCTGCTATGAGGCTGAAGAGATTGTTCACTTGGACAGATTTTCACGATTATGGATATGGATAGATGGAACGGTGGCTGCTTGCGGGACTACTTGCTCTCGTGGGTGGGCTATCTGGTTTGGCAATTGGAAAGCTTGATGAACTTAGGCTTATCCTCCTCCTTGGCGGCTTTCTGTTAGTTCCCGTAATGGTCATAGGCATCTTAGTCTTGCACTTCTCCATTTTAGAATTAATTAAAAAGTTGGAGGAAGATAATGGAAATTAAAGAGGTGGTTGTAGCCTTCGGTTTGGTGTTTATGATTGGCTCCGTAATATACCTGCTGTGGACCTTACGCTCTTCTATAGAGAAAGAGCGCAAGAGAATAGCAAAGGGTTAGAAGATGCAGGACGACATATTCAAAAGGGAAGAAGGAGATAGATGGTTTGAGAGGAATAAGGATAAACTATTCCCAAAAGAGGATTTAATAATCAAAATCATACGGGATTACAAACTTATAAATGAAAGCTCCAAAGTTTTGGAAGTTGGTGCCTCCAACGGCTACAGGCTTGCCAAAATACATGAGGAATTCGGCTCAAGCGTATTCGCTATAGAGCCTTCAAAAGAGGCGATAGAGGACGGTAAGTCTAAGTGGGGTTTTATAACCTTCTACCAAAGCACTCTGGCGGAGTTAGAAGATAACGAACATCTGTTTAGTTTTGACCTCATAATCGTAAACAGCGTGTTCCACTGGATAGACAGAAATTCCCTTCTGCTTAGTGTCGCCAGAATAGACAGAATGCTCAAGTGGGGAGGACACTTAATCGTAGGAGACTTCCAGGGACCGCTACCCATAAAGAGAAATTACCATCACAAGGCGGGAGTATTCACATTCAAACAGCCATATAAGGATATATTCACAGCTTCCCGCATCTACGTTGAGCTTGCAAACGTATCCTTTAATCATGATAACGGAGAGTTTACAGGAATAGACTTTGACAACCTCTTCTCTATATCACTGCTCAGAAAAGAGGAAATGTATATTGTTAAGTGATGGGCCCTCAAAAAGACCTCAAAAAACTACTCCAAGAACTACAGATAACGGCGACCCGTCATTATAAAGACAATCTCATATCACTCGTGGTATTCGGCTCCGTCGCCAAAGGCAAAGCTACGCCCGAGTCGGATATAGACCTTTTAGTAATCCTCAAAGAGAAGGACAAAGGTTCGTACAAAACCTACATGGACTTTTACGAAAACGTTATACCCGAAGAACTCTATACCGATGAAGACGCTCTTAAGGCTATAAAGATAGCCGAAGGCTACTTACAGGTTGCTCAATCGGTATAATGCGGGTTCTTATACTGACGGAAGGAGGTAAAGGTATAGGCTTTGGACACATCACAAGGATGCTGGCGGTCTATCAAGCCTTTGAAGAGGCCGGAGTAAGGCCGTATATGCTTGTCAAAGGGGACAACTCCGTTGGGTCGGTCTTAAAAGAGGCAAGATGGGAAATTCTTGATTGGGTAAACGACCCCGCCTCCGTAAAGGAGCGGTTCGGCAAGGTTGATATACTCATGATAGACAGCTACCTTGCACCCAGAGAGGTCTATGAATACCTTTCTAAAATGGCCAAGGTTCCCGCATACTACGATGACTTTGGAAGGATAGAGTACCCCTGCGGGGTGGTGATAAATGGTTGGTTTCGTGCGATAGAGATAAATTATCCCACAAAACTCTGTGTAAAATACCTCTTAGGAGTAGAATTCCTTCCTTTAAGAAAGGAATTTTGGAAGATTAAGAAAAAAGAAACAAAGGATAACATAGAAAGCATACTCATTACTTTTGGAGGAAGTGATCCAAAAGGTGTAACCCCACGCGCGCTAAAAGTGCTTGTTTCACATTTCCCTAACTTGATTAAACGGGTAATCATAGGCAGAGGCTTCGGGAGAAATATTATAGAGTATTGCAAAAAGATAGCAGATGAAAAGACTAAAATCATATATTTTCCAGATGGGGGACATATTAAAAATCTTATGTTAAAGTCCGATATAGCAATATCAGCAGGAGGGCAAACCCTCCATGAGCTAGCACGGGTAGGCGTGCCGACGGTAGCTGTAATAGTTGCGAACAACCAGGAGGCACAGGTGAAAGAGTTCTTTAGTAAAGGCTTAATTCACAGATTCTTTTACTGGAACGAGCTAAAGGAAGAGAGTATCGTAGATTCTATAAAATCTCTTCAAAATCCGTTAATCCGCAAAAGAATTTCCGAAAAAGCCAAGAACTTCATTAAAGGCCAAGGAGCACGAAAGATAGTTAAGTGCTTATACGAGTTATGGAAAACGGGTGAAATGAAAGAGTGTATGGAAAAAGGGATTACTAATGTGGACTTATAATTCTTCTATCAGATTACTTAATATCACATCTTTATCAGAAAAAATATTAGTGAACTATCTACAAGCTTCAACTTCAAAGGAGGATATGAAAATGCTTAAGATAGAGTATAAGATAAAGAGAATGGACCTTATATCAAAGCTTTATCAAAAAAGCGTCATAGAAAGAATAAAAGAAATGATTTTCAATGAAGACGTGTTTCCTCTTGTGGTTGAATTTGACCCTACTACAGCTTGTAATTATTCATGCCAAGGTTGTATAAGTACAGATCTTCTTAGAAAGGGAGGTTTTTCATCTACGAGACTTTTAGAAATCGCACATGAACTTGGCAAAGCGGGCATTATGGCAGTTATCCTTATCGGTGGAGGGGAACCTTTAATGCATCCTAAAATTGCAGATTTTATAAAGATCTTAAGATATGAATACGATATATCGCTCGGTCTTACTACAAATGGCTACTTTATAGATAAATACTTGGACCTAATTGCGGAAAATATGTTCTGGACAAGGGTATCTGTAGACGCAGGAGTAGAGGAAACTTACAATAAATTGAGACCTACATTGAACGGATTATCAGGCTTTAGGAAGGTTATTAGAAACATGGAAATGTTAGCAAAAAGGAAAAAAGGATTGCTCGGATACTCCTTCTTAGTGCGCTATGAAGGAGATCTTTTAGAAAATAAAAACACTAATATTAATGAAATATACGAAGCTTGCAGGATTGCTAAAGAGATAGGATGTGATTACTTTGAAATAAAGCCTTTATATAACTTAAATCACCATTTAGTTCTTATAGACGAGAAATTCGTTCCTAAAATAAAGGAGCAGATAGAAAGGTGCGAAGAGCTTGTAGATGAAAATTTCAAAGTAATAAAAGCTGTAAACTTGGATTTCGCTATCGAAGGGAAAAGTCCCTTCCAACCTAAAGATTATACAAGCTGTCCGATTGCAAAACTTAGGACGTTAATCACTCCACATGGCGTATATGTTTGTCCTTATTTTCGGGGGAATTCTAAATTCAAGCTGGGAGATGTCAAGGATATAACCTTTGATAAAATGTGGAAGAGTAGCCAAAAAAAAGAAGTCTTGAACCGTTTGAATCCATCAAAAGATTGCACATTTTACTGCCTAAGGGACTTATCCATAAAAGAAATATTTAAGATTATTTCTATTTTGAAATCTGGTGAAAAGATAGAAGTAAAGGAAGACAGGGATTTGTTTATATAAAAAGGAGGTTAATACATGAATGCAGGCTCTATAGAAGAAAAGATCAAGAAAGTCAAAGAAAAGACCTTAGAGTTTGACAAGCCGTTTATAGGAGGGAAGTTCGTCTCTACGGGTAAATATATGGAGAAAGTTTCCCCTATAGACGGAAAGGTCTTTGCTACGTTAGAAATAGGAGATGAAAACGAAATAAATCTTGCGGTAAAAAGAGCCAAGGAAGCTTCAAAGGTATGGAAAAGCTTCGCGGTAGAGAAAAGAAAGGAGATACTTTGGAACTTATCTCTTCTTATAGAAGAGAACTTAGAAGAGCTTGCCATACTTGATAGCATAGAAACGGGTAGATGTCTGTCTAATTTTCTAAGAGACTCTATACCCAAAGCTATAAAAGCACTTAGATGGTTCATAGAAGCAGTAGACAAATATTTAGGTCATTCATACATGCCTAATAAAAACACGATTTCTATAATAACCAAAGAACCTTTGGGGGTTGTGGGGTGTATAACTCCTTGGAATGATCCGCTGGTAGTTAATGTTTGGAAATTCGCTCCCAGTTTGCTTGTAGGAAACACAGTAATAATAAAACCGGCAGAGCAAGCATCCTTTTCAATACTGAGAGTTGCACAGCTTACAAAAGAAGCAGGTCTGCCTGATGGGGTTTTTAATGTAGTTCCCGGATATGGCAATATTACAGGTAAAGCTTTGGCTATACATGAAGAGGTAAACGGAATCTTCTTTACCGGATCATCAAAAGTTGGTAAACTCATACTTCAGTATTCAGGACTTTCAAACATGAAAAAAGTGTCCATAGAAAGTGGCGGGAAAAGCTCATTTATAGTAACCAAGAATAACTCATCTGAAAGGCTTAAGGAGGTAGCAAAGATATTAGCGGATAATATGTTCTATAATGCGGGTCAAATATGTTCTGCTCCCTCAAGATTGATAATAGATAAAAGCGTAAAAGAAGAGTTCTTAGGATATTTGGTTGAATATTCAAAGGATTACATTCCCTCCTATCCCCTAGATTTAAATACTAAAGTAGGTGCATTGGTAAGCAAGGAGCAATATGAAAGGGTTAAAAATTACATCCACATAGCTCAAAGTGAGGGAGGTGAAGACATATGCAGGTTTGAATTGCCGGCAGACCTACCTGAAAAAGGGTTTTATATACAACCTCATATTTTTATCAATCTAAAAGATGATTGCAAGTGTGTTCAGGAGGAGATTTTTGGTCCCGTTCTGGTAGTTCAGGAATTCACTGACATTGAAGATGCTGTAAGCAAAGCTAATAATACCAAATACGGACTTGCAGGTGCAGTGTTTTCCCAAGATATAAACGAAGCTTTGTACGTGGCAAGAAACATAGAAGCGGGTCTAGTTCACATAAACACTTACGGAAAAGAAGATAATGCAGTTCCTTTTGGAGGATATAAACAATCGGGCATAGGAAGAGATAAATCCTTTATGGTCTTTGATGAACATACTGAGACAAAAACTATTTGGATTGAGCATAAATCCTACGATTGAGAATGAAAAAAGTTCTACTGATAGGGGGTAGCCATAGGGATATACCTATTATAAAAACTTTAAAGAGGTTAGGTTTTTTCGTTATTACTGTCGGATATAGAAATTACTATATAGGCTATAAATATGCAGACTTAGCAATAAAGGAAGATTTTTCCGATGAAAATAAGTTGCATAGGATAGTAGAAGATTTCTCTGTGGACCACGTAGTAGCTGGTAGCGGTGACCTTCCTTATATATTAGCTTCCAAGATTTCACATCGCTATGGAATGGGTAATCTGGATAATCCAGAAATAGCCTACATCATACACACAAAGGACAGGTTCAAAGAATTTTGCGTAGAACATAATATACCTACTCCTAAAGGGGTGGTGTGTTCAATAGAAAATTTCTTGGAAAGAACAAAAGACCTGAAGTTCCCTCTTATAGTAAAACCCATAAATCTTTCTGGAGGAAAAGGTATAAGTGTAGTAAGTTCCAAAAAGGAGCTGGAGAATGCAATAAAGCGCGCTTCAGAGTTATCAGGCAAGAATACGTTTGTAATAGAAGAATATTTAGAGAAAGGAAAAATTATAGCCCTTTCCACAATTATCAAATCTCAGAAGGTAGTTTACAGCTTTGTCGCAGAGGAATTTACAGCAAAAGATAGTTTCTTTATACAAACTACAATAAAAACCATGATGGAAACCCAAAAAATAAATAGCATAATAAACATAGTAGAGAAAATTTCAAAACTGTTAAACTTGAAAGATGGTCTGGTCCACGCACAATTTATAGAAAAGAACGGCAACCCCTTTGTTTTAGAGCTTACAAGGAGGATTCCAGGAGATTTATTTCCTACTCTTATAGATATATCTGATGGTGTTAATTATACAGAGTCTGTAATAAATGGTTATTTGGGTAAAGAAATAAGTATTAGAAGGCAAGGACCACAAATTGACAATGCTTTCCGCCACAATATTTTGGCGGTTAAGAATGGTATCTATAAAGGCCTTAAAATACCAAGTTCCATTAGGGTTTTAGAGCAGCTGGAAATAATAGAGCCAAGCACTTATACAAAATCTGGCAACCAAGTAGCAATAATAATAGGAACTTATAAAGATCAGTTATCTTTAAAAGAAATAGAGAGTATAATTCCAATTACTGTATAATTGGAACGGATATAGTGGGTAGGCTTGTATATAGATACCTATATTAATTCTGATGCCTCGTAGCATCATCGGAGGGATTGCTGCCATGGACATTTTTAAGATTTTGGAAGAGAAAGTTCTTATAGTTGCAGAGCTTTCAGCTAATCATGCTCAGAACCTAAACCTTGCTAAGGAAACTATTCATGCTATGAAAGAAGCTGGTGCGGATGCAGTAAAGCTTCAAACGTATACACCTGAGACGATTACCATAAAGAGTGATAAAGAATACTTTTTTATAAAGCATGGAACTCTTTGGGACGGCCAAACGTTATACGAGTTATTTCAAAAGGCTTACACACCTTGGGAATGGCACGCGGAGCTGAAAGAGCTTGCCGAGAAACTGGGTCTTGTATTCCTTTCTACACCCTTTGATAGAAGTGCTGTTGATCTTTTAGAAGGATTTCATGTTCCCATTTATAAAATTGCCTCTTCAGAAATAACAGATATCCCCCTGATAGAGTATGTGGCTTCCAAAGGCAAACCCGTAATAATCTCTACGGGAATAGCTACGCTATCTGATATAGAGGAAGCTGTAAATGCCTGCAAGAGGGTAGGAAACGACCAGATAATCCTTCTCAAGTGTGTCTCCGCTTACCCTACACCTTTAGAAGACGTAAATTTAAGAACCATACCCAACATGGCGGAGACCTTCGGCTGTCCGGTGGGGCTTTCAGACCATACCCTTGGTATATCCGTTCCCATAGCTGCTGTTGCTCTCGGAGCGAGGGTTATAGAGAAACACTTTATACTCTCAAAGGATATAGACTCTCCAGATAAGGAGTTTTCCTTAACTCCCGAAGAGTTTAAAGAGATGGTACAGGCTATAAGGGACGTGGAGAAGGCTCTGGGTAAGGTTAGCTACGAACTGACGGAGAAGATGAAAAAGGCCAGGGAGTTTGCGAGGTCTCTATTTGTAGTCAAAGACATGAAGAAGGGAGAGGTATTTACGGAAGAGAACGTTAGGTCAATACGTCCAGGATACGGACTACACCCTAAATACCTAAAGGAGATATTGGGCAAAAGAGCGAGGAAAGATATAGAGAGGGGAACTCCACTATCTTGGGAGCTTATAGACTGAGATAGGACCCTCTTTTCTGAGCAATGAAAAGAGCTTGAAAATGAAGTATCTTTTAGATAGGAAGCTTTTGCAGGTTGACAAATTAAGAATATTAGAATATTCTTATATTCTAATGAAAGGAGGTAGATGTTGCATGCGGGGGCTTGCCGTGCTGATAGGACTGCTGGTGGGACTGCTCGGGGGGACGCTGAAGGCTCAGACGCTTAGCCTCAAGGAAATCGTTCCTATAGCTTTAAGAAACAA
>JALWEG010000045.1:1497-27832 GCA_027014155.1 Aquificaceae bacterium | reverse complement strand
GGTAAAGGTTATACAGAGCACCTCACCTTCGCTAAAGCCTTTCTCGTGGAGCAGGTATCCCACCTTGTAGGTGAGCGTTTTCGTCTTCCCGGAACCCGCTCCGGCTATCACCAGTATGGGTGAGCCCGAATGCAGAACGACCTCCCTTTGGGAGGGATTCAACTCCTTGAGAGCTTCCATAGAGGTAAACAATTGTAAAATAACACCCGTGAGGATTCTGAAGCTAATCCTCTTCCTTTCGGTGCTGCTGTTTTCCTGCGGAGGTGGCGGTGGTGGCACTGCCGGAACCTCTGATAGCAATGGAAGCGCACAGAGCGGCAGCGGTGAACCTATCCAAGCCGGTATCAAGGGTCTGATACTTCCGGCCTACGCATGGTGGGGGGAGGTTGGTTTCTGGAACAGGGTGAAGTCGGTCAAAGAGCCCCAGATGATAGTGATTTTCAACGTTTACAACGGGCCCGGGGAGGTTAAGAGAAAGGAGTGGCAGGAGCTGATAGATGCCCTGTCCTCGGCACGGCACATCGCGGTCGGATACGTCTTCACACTTTACGGAGAGAGGAGTTTGGATAGAGTTAAAAAGGATATAGACGCTTGGCTTGAGTTCTACCCCTCCATTGAGGGTATATTCTTGGACGAGGTTTCGGAGGATAACCTCTCCTACTACGAGGAGCTTTACAACTACATAAAGTCCAAAGGGGAACTGAAGGTAATCCTTAATCCCGGGACCATGTTGAAAAAGGAGTTTGACTCTATATCGGACGTCGTGGTCTATTACGAGGACGACCCTAAGAACCTGAGCAATCTCAAGGATAACCCCTTTGATGAGGGTGCGGTCATAGTTCACTCATTTACCGGAAAGCTTGAGACCTTGGTAAACGACCTAAAGGCCAAAGGCGTCAACTGGATATGGATTACCGACGACACACCTCCCAATCCTTATGACACCCTGCCCTCTTACTTTGATAAGCTCTTAGAAATGTCTAAACCCTGAAGGCTTTAACGGTCTTCCGTTGAGGAAGACCCCTTTGCCTTCGGATACCGTGCCAATCTCGCTCATGTCCAAAAAAGGGTTCCACCTCTCTTTCGGGTGGGTAAAAAGAAGCTGGTAGTCCTCACCGCCCGCGAGGGCGTAGTCCAAGGGGTCTTTGCCGTAGCTCTCACAGAAGGCCAGAAGCTCCTTTGAGAGAGGCAGCTTGGAGGCGTCTATGTCTATCCTGACGCCGCTGGCCTCAGCTAAGTGGTTTGCGTCCGAGGACAGCCCGTCGCTTATGTCTATGCAGGCGTTGGCGTACTTGGACACGTGTTTTACGTAATCTACCCTCGCCGTGGGCCTCAGATGTCTGTTTATAAGCTCCAGCTCGTAGGGTGCGTAGCTTTTCTTCTTCATCTTTATCAGCTCAAGACCGGCTCTGGAATCGCCGAGGGTTCCGGAAACGAACACGCTGTCGCCCGGTCGTGCACCCGCCCTGCTCACGAACCTCTTAACGCTTCCCAGCAAGGTTATGTCCACCGCCACCTCACGAGAAGCTGACACGTTTCCCCCTACCACCTGACAGCCGTAAAACTTACAGGCCTTTTTTATACCCTCGTATAGCTCTTCTACGAAGCAGACCTCTATGTCCCTCAGCAGAAGGGACACCGTTATGTAAAGGGGTCTTCCGCCGCAGGCCACAGCGTCGCTAACGTTTATGGACACAGCCTTCCAACCTACGGCGGAGGGTGGATAACCCATCATGAAGTGCCTGTTTTCAACCATTACGTCCGTGGTGATTATGAGACTCTCAGAACCGAACTTTATCAGAGCGGTGTCGTCGCCTATGAGTTCCGAGCCCAGCAGACTCTTTATCCTCTCTATGAGGCCGAACTCGCCTATCTGGGATAGCTTGGTTTTATCCATCAAGGCTTAAGATTATACCCTTCAGTGAGGGTTCTTCCTCATGAACTCCTCCCAGCTGTCCTTGAAGTTGTGGTATAGCCACTTGGCTACCGCCTCCTTATCTTTCTCCTCCATGCCCTTGCCTATAGGGGGCATCACGCCGAATATTTTGTAAGCCATAGGCAGACATACACCCTTTTCCTTTGAGGGGTTGGTTATGTAATCCTTTACGAACTCTACAAAGGCAAGCTCGTCGGGATAGAACTTCTTCACCCTGGCAGATACCTCCGACATAGGTGGAGCCTTGAAAGGAGGTTTCTGTCCCTTTTTTACCAACTCCCTAATCTTTGCAAGCTTCTCGGCAGGGGCGTGCTCCATGTGGCAAGAGGAGCAGTTCTTTTTAAAGACTTTATACCCGTAATCCAATTCATTTCCCTGAGCCGAAAGGGCTAAGCCCATAATCAATGCAAACATCAGACCTCTCATATCTACCTCCTGATAAGTAATTACTCACTTATTATAACAATTCTCCTGCCTTCCGGTTCGTCTTCAAGGAACTCTATCTTTACCCGTAGATTGCATAAGCTCAAACCCTCACCCCACTCAACGGCCACTATACCCTCACCCAGAAACTCCTCCAGCTCCAAGTCCCTTACCCTGTAGAGGTCTATATGAATCAGATTACCCCTTGATGTGGGGTAAACGTTGGCGAGGGTGAAGGTGGGACTCCTAACCTGATACCCCTCTTCAATGCCCAAGGCCTGAGCCAGTCCCTTGACAAAGGTGGTCTTACCCGCTCCCAGCTCACCCTCAAGGCATATCACCTCATCACCCTTCAGAGTCCTTGCCAACTCCTTCGCCACCTTCAGGGTTTCCTCTACGGACCTGACCAGGTAAACCTTCTCCATGTATCTCCCTGCTAAGTATAAGCTCCTTTTCCTTCTTCCAGGACAGCTTTCTGAGGAGTTTTATTTTTATGGAGCTGACGCCTTCGGCGTTGGTTATGGTTATCCCTACCGGACGCCCGGGAGCCAAAGCGTTTTCCGCCTGCGGAGAGAACATACGCCTGAGGGTTCTTACCTTACCGTCCTTGTAAGCTATACGGGCTATCAGGTATAGGCGTGGGTCTCCCTGGTCTGCGGTGGGTAGGTTGTGGGGAACACCCACGTTCTCCAAGTAGAGCCTACCTCCCTCAAACCACACCTTGATGTCCTCCTCCGAGGCTATCAGACTTGTGAAGCGGTGGGAGTGCCTTGGCTTTGCCCTGTGAAAGAGGTAAAAGGGAAACTTCTGAATCAGGTCTTTCTTGCCCAAGGACTTCATGTGGCAGTCCTGACAGGACTTGGAACTCTTTGCCAGCTTCCACTCCTTGTAGGTCTCCCGGTGGCACCCTGCGCAGAAGCTGGACTTGGTGTAGCTGAGGTCCTGTTTAGAGGGGTGAGGCGGAGACCAGACCTTTAAGGGTCCGTGCATGGCACCCGTCTCTTCCTTGAAGTGGCAAGCAACGCAGGCCACACCATCGTCTTTGAACTCCGCACGGAGCTTGGGTTTCTTCTCTGGATCAACCTGGTGGGGTGCGTGGCAAGCCAAGCACTTGGTCTTCGTGTAGTTTTCTGACTCCCTTCTGTAGCTTTCACTTTTCCACGCTAAGGCGTGCCTGCTCTCCTTCCACTCCTTGTATATGTCGGCGTGGCAGTCGGAACATCTCTTGGCTTGAGGCCTCTCCAAGAGGTCTTTCTCTACGAAAACCTCCTCAAAGGGGCCGCAACCGAGCAGAGTTAGGGAAAAGAGCACTGGAATGAGGAAAGCTCTCATTTCTCAAACTTCTCTTGAACTACGGCAGGGACGAGGTGAACGTTGTGGCACTTCATACAGGCGGAGGTAGCCTTCTGGAGCAGTCCGAACACCTTTCCCTTGTCCCCACTTCCTGAAGAGAGCACCTCTCCCAGCTTATCTAAATTGGACATGTACTCCTTACCCATTATCGCCTCAACGGAAAGCTTTGAGGTGTGGCACTTGGAACACATTCCCTTTAGAGCCCTTACCCTCTCAACGAACTCCTCCCCCGCTTGAGCTGCGTTATCTTTATCCCCCTGCATCAGGTATATCTTCAGGGCCTTGAGGGAGTTGGTCATCTTTTCCATATACTTGCCGGTATCCATCTCCATGAACTCTATGGGGTCCTCCAGCTTTATACTCTCAAAGCTGGGGAAGTGGTAGGCCAGCTTGACGGAAAGCTGATACTCCGCGTGGCACTCGGCGCACGTCTTTCCCAAGGCCTGAGCCGCCTTCAGAACGTTATCCACGTTCTTGCTCTCAACCGCTTTTACCAGTTCGTCCGCCAGCTTAGGCTTGAAGTACTCCTTCCATTCGGGAACCATCTTAGAGGTGGCTACATACTCCTTTTTCAGCTCCTTAGCCCACCTCAGAGCGTTCTTCCAGTCCTCGTTGTTGATATTCAGATTTATCCCGTAGAAGTAGGTGCTCATAGCGTGCATCTTGGATAGGAACTCCCACTTCTTTGACTTGGGAGGGTAGTAGTTGTCCAAAGACTCGGGAGGCTTTTTCAGGACAACCTCCGACGCAAGGGTGCTCGCTCCCAAAAATACTCCCGCCAGCAGTAGAGAGAGAGTCTTTCTTCCCATATCGCTTCCCTCCTTTTTATGATAAAAATATACGGCGCTCCCCGTGAAAGGGCATAGTAATTTTAAGAGTATGGAGATAGAGATAATTTCTAAGAACAAGCATACGATTCACGGGCTTAACTTTTACCTTTCCTACTTTGACGACATAGCCAAGCTCTTGAGCAGGGAAGATTACTGCTTTGTGGTAGGCGGTTGGGTGAGGGATAGAATATTGGGTGAGCCTGTGGGCTACAATATAGACGTTGACCTCCTTACCACCGCCGAACCAGAATCGCTGGCCAGAGCCTTTGCCGATAGGATAGGTGGAAGCTTCTTCGTTTTTGAAAAGAGGGGACTCCTGATAAAGAGACCCGTTATAGCCTCAGTTGTTCTACACCTGCCGCCTTACAGGTACAGGTTTGATTTCTCCCAGGTGAAGGGCAAAGACTTAGAGAAGGCCCTGATAGAGGATTTGAAGGAGAGGGACTTTACGGCCAACGCCATAGCGGTGAACTTAGACGACGTGCTCAGCATAGGTGCGAAGCAGACCATACTCTTAGACCCTACAGGCGGGATAAGAGACCTTGAGAGGGGCCTGCTCAGACCCGTGTCCCTTGAGAACTTGAAAAGGGACCCCGTTAGAATTCTCAGAGGCTTCAGGATAGCGGTGGAACGAAAGTTAGAGCTGACTCCCGAATTTTATAGCTTCGTGGAGGAAAATAAGAGCCTCGTGCTCAAGTCCTCTCCGGAGAGGATAACCTACGAGCTGTTCAAAATCATGAAGGCCAAAGGCTCCGCTCAAACCGTGAGACGTCTCTACGAGCTTGGCATACTGGAGGTTATCCTTCCCGAGGTGGCCAAGCTGAGGCAGATTAGAGACCAAGGTGAGCACCACATCTACCCCCTTGACGAGCACTCCCTAAGGACCCTTGAGGCGGTGGAGAGGGTGATAGAGGATAGAGAGAGGTATCTGCCGCCGGAGCTGTGCAGGGAAATAGGCAAAAGGAGCTTTTTGGGGGAGTTCAGCGACGTGGAGGCTCTGAAGTGGGCGGCGCTGCTGCACGACATAGGCAAGCCGGACACCTTTGAGATAAGGGACGGGAAAGTGACCTTCTATGGCCACGACAAGCTGGGCAGGGAGATTCTGAGGGGAATAGCCAAGAGGCTGAGGTGGGGTAGGGAGCTGGAGAGCTTCATCGGCAGACTCGTAGAGGCTCATCTCAGGCCTTTCTTCCTCAAGGAGTCCCTAAGGAAGGGGGAGCTGACCCGCAGGGGCATGGCCAAGTTCTGGAGAGAGTTGGGCGATTTGGCACCTCATCTCTTGCTCCTATCCTTGGCCGACGCCTTCGCCTCCGGGGACAAGGAGGAGGAGATAGAGCTACTTCTAAAAACGTGGCACGAGTTGGAGAGCCTCAAGAGAGATTTCTACGACCGAAAACCCAAGGAGGCTCTGCTCAACGGACGGGAGATAATGAATCTGCTGGGACTGCAGGAGGGCAGGTTGGTGGGTGAGTTGAAAGAGGCTCTGATGCGCGCTCAAGACGAGGGCAAGGTTAGAACCAAGGAGGAGGCAGTAGAGTTTTTAAGAGAGGAGTTCTCCAAGAGGTCGTGATATGCCGCTCTTTCCAGCCTTTATAGACCTGTCGGACAAGGAGTGCCTCGTGGTGGGAGGAGGCAAGGTGGCCACGAGAAAGGTGGAAAAGCTCCTTAGCTTCAGCCGTAGGATAACCCTCGTGGCACCCCGTATATGCGACGAGCTTGAGGACTTAGCTCACAGATACGGACTGCGGATGCTCAGGAGAAAGTTTGCTGAGGAAGACCTGGAGGGTAAACACCTGGTAATAGTGGCGGTGGACGACATCGGACTTCAGGAGAGGGTGTTTGAGCTGTGCAACGCAAGGGGAATCCTGTGCAACAGCGTGGACTCCCCCGATTACTGCAACTTCATATTTCCCTCCTTGGTGGTTCACGGAGACCTGGTTATAGGGATAAATACGGCGGGCAAAGCTCCCGCCGTGTCTAAGAAGGTCAGAGAGCTGATTCAGGAGTGCCTGCCTGAAAACGTTGGGGACATAGTGGAACAAGTTGCTCAGGAGAGGAGTAAGCTCAGGAAGGGAAAGGAGCGACAGGAGGCCATACTCAAACTCGTGGAGGAGCTTTTCAAAAGGGAGGAAAGTGAAAATTAACCGATATTTATAATTGCAATAAGGAGTTGTTATACTATAATTAAAACTTGACATGATTGATATTTCCAAGCTGAAGACCTTTGTCACCGTTGCGGATTTAGGCTCCTTCTCAAAGGCATCGGAAATCTTATACATAACCCAGCCGGCCATAACCCAACAGATAAAGTCCCTTGAAAAGACCATAGGCTCCAAGCTTTTCCAGAGGCAGGCGGGGAAGATGGTTCTAACTGAGGAGGGAAAACGCATATACGATATAGCCAAGCTCCTCCTGGCCAGCTACGAAGGCCTCATGGAGGAGATGGCGAGGATAAAGAAGGACCTGAAAGATACCCTCTTCTTGGGTGTGAGTGCCACCCTGAGCGAGTACATAGTTCCCCAGATGGTTGCGGACTTCCACGAGGAGTTCCCCAGCTCCACCATAAAGATTTTTACGGGCAACTCCCAAGAGGTGGAGGAGGGGCTTCTGTCGGGCGTGCTCAACATGGGCATCATAGAAAGGGAGCCTTCCAATAAGTTCGTCAGCTACCCCTGGCTTGAGGACGAGATACTCTTCTTCACATATCCGGAAAGCCCCTTGGTGAACAAGGGAGAGATAAAGCCCGAAGAGCTGTACGAGATAGACCTGATACTGAGGGAGACCAACTCCGGAACCAGAAAGGCGGTAAAGGACAAGCTGGAGGAGCTGGGTTTGGTGTTTGAGCGCCTTAAGGTAAAGGTGGAGGCCAACAGCAGCAGGACCATAATGAACATAGTCAAAAGCGGATACGGGGCCTCTTTTCTCTCCAGGGGACTCCTCATAAGGGAGCTCCAGTCGGGTAATCTGGTACCGGTGAAGATTAAGGGTTTTGAGATAAAAAGGAAGTTCTACATAATATATCCCAAAAACTCCAACATAACCTTCCTCGCGAGCAAGTTCATAAAGTTCTTGATGTCTCAGAGCGATAAGGAAGAGGCCCTCAAGGAGGAGAACCTAACCAAGAGGATATGAAGGCGGCGATATTTGACGTTGATGGCGTAATAATAGACGTCCGGAAGACCTACCACCAGGCCATAAAGAGAACTGCCGAGCTTTATCTGGGTAAGGAGGTGTCTCTGGACTTTATACGGGATATCAAGTTCAGACGGGGTATAAACAACGACTGGGACGTGACCCAAGAGGTGCTAAGGGAGAGGGGACTTGAGGTGGATTACGGGGAACTGGTAAGAGAGTTTACTAAGATATACGATACCCTCAAAGACCAAGAGGAACTCCTCTTAGATAGGGATTTCTTTGAGAGGTTGAAGGCAGAGGGTTTCCTCTTAGGTGTGGTCACGGGACGTCCCAAGGAAGACCTGACCTACGCCTTCAAGAGGCTCGGGCTTGAGGATATGTTTGATGTTTGCGTTGACGAGGACGACGTGTGGAATAAGGAGCTGAGAAAGCCCCACCCATTTCCCTTGCACATGTGTATGGAATCTCTGAAGGCGGACAGAGCCGTTTACGTAGGGGATACAAAGGCGGATAGGGAGATGGTTCTCTACTACAGAAAACTTTACGGGGGCGACGTTGAGTTCATACACTTCACCAAGGTCTCCGAGACTCCCCTTGAGACTCCCTTAAAGGCGGAGAAAGAAAACGAACTGGAGAGCTTGATTAAGAAGATATTAACCCAAGAGCCGTTTGCGGAAGTTGTCTAAAAGCTTTAGGCCTAACTTCTGACTCTTTTCCGGGTGAAACTGAACGGCCCAGATGTTCTCCTGCTGGACGGCCGATACGAAGTGCTCTCCATAATCGGTTGTAGAGGCGACCACATCTTCCCTTTTGGGAACCACCCTATAGGAATGAACGAAGTAAAAGAAGTCTCCGTCCTTTATCCCCTCAAACATACCCTCCTTCTGCCGGAGCCACACCTGATTCCAGCCTATATGGGGAACCTTTACGCCCTTGGGCAAAAGCGCTACTTCTCCCTCAAATATTCCGAGACCCTCCGTCTCACCGAACTCGTAGCTCCTCTCAAAGAGAAGCTGAAGGCCCAGACATATCCCCAGAAAGGGCTTTCCTCTCTCTATGTGCTCAAGCAGGGGCTTTACGAAGTTCAGCCTCCTTAGGTTCTCCATGGCGTCCCTGAAGGCTCCTACACCGGGCAGGACTACGGCTTCGGCCTTTGGCAGGAGTTCGCTTTCCGAGGAGACCACCACACCATCAAAACCTACGAACTCAAGAGCCTTAGCAACGCTCCGAAGATTTCCCATTCCGTAATCTACAACGAAGACCTGCATCTCTCTATAGCCTATGTATGATACCACCCTGAGCCAATTGATGGAAGGTGCCCTTGTAGGCCTACAACTCAGGGTAAAATACTATACCTAATCCCATATTGGAGGTAGGAGATGAACATAGAGTACAGGGGTGTTGATATTGAAATTACCGACGCCATGAAGTCCTACATAGAGAACAAACTCCGCAGGTTTGATAGGTATCTGAAGGAGGCGGGAGAGGACCAGGTTGAAGTGGTTATAACCGTATCAAGCGTTAGGTCAAGGCATAAAGACTTTGCCGGAGATAGCAAGACCACCATCTACAGGGTGGACTTGGACATATATCTTAAGAACCTTCCCAACGGTGCGATTCACGCTTGGGAGGAGGACGTTGACGTCTTCAGCGCCCTTGATATGGTGCTGGACGAAGTGGAAAGACAGCTCATAAAGCTCAAGCAAAGAAGGCTCGTCTTAAGGAGAAAGGGTGCCAAGCTCAAGGAGCAGATGCACTCTCCCCAACCCCTGCCTCCGGAGGAGAGGGAAAAGCCCTTGGTGGTGGAAGAGGAGTTGGTGGTGGACAAGCCAATGAGCGTGGAAGATGCAATGTTAGAGTTGGAGGAGAGCGGAGCCTTCTTTATGCCCTTCGTTGACATAGGTACCGGAAAGCTGAGAATCATCTACAGAAAGAAGGGGGGGAACTTCGGGATAATAAATACCGAGTGTAAGGCCTTCTGATGAAGATAGACTTTCTCAGATACAGGTTTTTTGCCTACGGGATGTCTTTGATACTCGTGTTGGGGAGCATCTTTCTGCTGTTTACCAAGGGTCTGAACTTAGGATTGGACTTCACCGGAGGAACTGTTCTTGAGGTCAAGTTTGATAAAAATCCCCCCATAGGAAAGCTCAGGGAGGCTCTAAAAGATGCGGGACTTGAGTCCTTCCTGCTTCAGGAGACCCAAGACGGAACCTTCATAGTGAAGCTTAGGGAAGGGGAGAAGGTGTCCGAGGCGGAAAAGGTCCTTGGCAAGTTCGGCAAGCACACCCTTCTGAGGAAGGAGAAGATAGGCAGCGTCATCAGCGGAGAGCTTAAGGAGAAGGCGATTCTGGCCGTTCTCACGGCTTTGGTAGGTATCCTAATATACATAGCCTTCAGATTTAAACCCCTGTGGGGTGCCGGCGCAATCCTGGCCTTAGTCCACGACGTCGTGGTGGTGATAGGAGCTTACTCCCTGACCTTCAGGGAGGTCAACCTTGAGGTGGTATCCGCCATACTGGTGGTGGCGGGCTACTCTGTAGCGGATACGGTCGTCATATTTGATAGAATAAGGGAGAACCTGAAGATTAGGAAGAATTTACCTCTTAAAGAGGTCATGAACCTATCTATAAACCAGACCCTCTCAAGGACGATAATGACATCTTTGACCACCTTCGCCACCTCTTTCACCCTCTTTATCTTGGGCGGATACGCTCTCTCCAACATAATGTTTGCCTTCGTCGTAGGTGTGGTGGTGGGAACTTTCTCCTCTGTCTTCGTTGCCAGTGCCTTTGTCCTTGACCTGAGCGGCAGGTTCTCCGGCGGAGCGCCCGCGGTGCAGGAATCCCAAGAGGTGTAATTCCCCTTGGAAGCTGATAAGGTTGCAAGAACCTTAGAAAGGATAAAGGACTTAAAGCTCCTAATCGTAGGGGACGTAATCCTTGATAGATACCTTCACGGAAAGGTAGAGCGCATATCCCCCGAGGCACCCGTGCCTATCCTTGAGGTGCAAAGGGAAGAGGTGAGGCTCGGGGGTGCGGGGAACGTGGCACACAACGCCGCAGCTCTGGGCGCGAAGGTTTACCTGCTGGGTGTGGTAGGGAAAGACCCTGCGGCACAGGTACTAAAGGCCCTCTTGAGGGAAAGGGGTATAGAGCACTTCTTGCTTGAAGAGGATAGACCTACCACCCAGAAGACTCGCGTCGTATCCATGGCTCAGCAGCTTCTACGGATAGATAGGGAGAGCAGGGAGCCCGTAAGGAGCGGGTTGGTAGAAAGATTGAGAGAAGTTATGGAAGCTTTTAATTTTGACGGAGTCATAGTTTCCGATTACGCCAAGGGGGTGATAACCGCCGAGCTGATGCAAGAGCTAAAGAGGAGTGGAGTCTTCGTGGCGGTTGACCCCAGGCCCATCAACAGAGACCTCTACGAAGGGGTTAACCTCATGACGCCCAACGAGAAGGAGCTGATTCAGATGAGCTACACAGATGCAAAGGACATAGAGGTATTGGGATTTGAGCTTAAAAGGAAGCTGCGGCTGGAGACCCTCGTCGTTACGAGGGGAGCCAAGGGCATGTCCCTGTTTAGAGATGAGGGTGTGGAGCTTTTCCCGGCGAAAGCGAGAAAGGTTTACGACGTAACGGGAGCGGGGGATACGGTAGTAGCCACTTTAAGCTGTAGTGTCTTGGCCGGTGCGGACTGGGAACTTGCCTGCGAACTGAGCAACCTGACTGCAGGGATAGTGGTAGGGGAGCTGGGAACGGCCGTGGCCACTCCGGAAAGAATACTCCGAGAGCTTCATGAACAAGGGTAAGGCTTACGAAGACATAGCCTGCGAATATCTAAACTCTTTGGGCTACAAGATTCTTGCAAGGAACTTCCACTGCAGGTTTTCCGAGATAGACATACTCGCCCTGGACGGGGATACCTTGGTGGTGGTTGAGGTCAAGGGTGCCAAAGACGAAAGGTTCGGGAATCCTGCAGAGAGATTCGGGAAGAAGAAGATGCAACGCTTGCTCAGGTGTGCCTATCTTTATATGGAAAGGGAAAATCTAAGCTGCGAGCTGCGCATAGACCTGATAACGGTTCTAAGGGGCAGAGTAAACCACTACAAGGGAGTTTCTTTTGATTAATAGAGATGACCCCGCCTACGGCGGGGTAGGTATTACTCAAGAATTTCTAAAACGACCCTCTTACCCGTCTTCCTCCCCATTGCGGAGAGTAGGGTTCTGAGGGCTCTGGCTATTCTGCCCTGCTTTCCAATGACCTTACCCAGGTCTGGGGGGTCAACTCTCAGCTCAATAACTATGGTCTTTTCTCCTTCTATCTCAGTTACGCTGACCTTGTCCGGGTTATCTACCAAGGATTTTGCGGTAATCTCTACGATGTCCTTCATCTGGCTCATACCTTACACCTCCTTTGTAGCTTCTTTCTGACGCCTCTTTTTGGCTACCCAGTAATCGCCACTTCTTCTGAGTTCCCAACCTTCTTCAATCAAATCTTTAAGTATGCCCTCTGATTTGAGGAGGGCTTTGATCCTTGAACCCAGCTGGGCTCCTTTGTAGAGCCACGACTTTATCTTATCGGGCTTAATCTCTATGAGCCTTTTATTCTTGGGGTCGTAAGTGCCCAACGTGTCAATGTATCTACCTTCCCTGGGGCTTTTGGCGTCCATAACCACTATCCTGTATATGGGGTGGTGCTTCCTTCCGAACTTAGCGAAGCGTATCCTTACCGCCATTCTCCATTCCTCCTGAAAGCTAAGTTCCCTATTATACAACAAACCTTGGGTTAAAATAAAACTTACGTAGCCAAGGTGGGTATCAGATATAAGAAGCTGGCGGAGACGGGTCTATTACTGGCCTTTGATTGCCTGTCGGTACTGTTCATATTCTTCATCTCTTACGAGGTAAGGTTCGGCCTGCTTCCCCTCCTCGTGTCCGATTTGCCTGAGGGAGAGCCATTTTCTTCTCCTTTACATCTGGTTTGGATAACCTGCGTGTGGCTCTTTTTCATGCTCTACGAGGGGCTTTACACTAAGGTTCTATCCTTTTGGGAAGAGATTATAAAGCTCTGGAAGGTTTCCTTTCTTTCCACCTTCGGGGTGTTCGCCGTGGTATCCATAGGAAAGCTGAGCGACGAGATATCAAGGATAGTCATAACCACCATGGGGATTCTTTCCGTATTCCTTCTACCGGTCCTTAGGCTTTCTTTTAAGTCCCTCCTGAGGAGACTTGACCTTTTCAAGCGCAGGGTTCTAATCCTCGGAGCGGGCGAAACGGGCAAACTGGTTGCACAGGCGATAAAGAGAGAACCCAATTACGGCTACAGGATTTTGGCCTTTATAGACGACGCTCCGGATAAGGCCGGCGGGAGCGTGGGGGGTATCAGGGTAGCCAAGGGTATAAGGAAGGCCTCTCTGTACGTTAAGAAGCTGGGTGCACAGGACGTCATAATAGCCATGCCGTCCGCGGATAAGGAGCTTATACAATCCACGGTTGACAGGATTCAGCCCATAACTGAAAGGGTTTTGATAATTCCGGACCTCTTTGATATAGCCGTGTTGGGAACCAGCGTTCAGCATTTCCTCTACGGGGACATAATATCCTTTGAGGTTAAGAGCAACCTTTCCAGTCCTCTTAACCTGGCTCTTAAAAGAACCTTTGATATTACGGTTAGCCTCCTGCTGCTCCCTCTTGTGCTACCCTTGATGGGCATTATAGCTTTGCTCATAAGGGCGGAGTCTAAGGGAAGTGCCATATTTACCCAAAGTAGGGTCGGTAAAGGGGGTAAAGAGTTCAAGATATACAAGTTCAGAACCATGTACGAAGACGCGGAGCAGAGGCTAAAGGAGCTATTGAGCAAGGACCCCAAGGCCAGAGAGGAGTGGAAGAGGTTTAGGAAGATAAAGAACGACCCCCGCATAACCAGGGTAGGTGCGTTTCTCAGGAGAACATCTTTAGACGAACTCCCTCAGATAATAAACGTCCTCAAGGGGGAGATGAGTTTGGTGGGACCCAGACCCGTCACGGCAGAGGAGATAAGGGAGCATTACAGAGAGAAGGCGGTTCACTACTACAGGGTGCCACCCGGACTTACCGGACTATGGCAAGTGATGGGCAGGAGCAACACCAGCTACGATTACAGGGTGGCCCTTGACGTCTGGTACGTCAGGAACTGGAATCCGCTTTTAGACGTGGTGATTCTCCTGAAAACGGTGAAGGTGGTTTTAAAGCGGGAGGGAGCCTACTGAGGTAAATATGAGCTATAATTTCCAAGTTATGGAAAGAAGAGGATTCACGCTCGTAGAGATACTGATTGTTGTAGTCATAATAGGCCTATTGGCGGCTCTGGTGGCACCCAGGTTGGTAGGTAAGCTGACCGAATCTAAAGAGAAGATAGCACGTCAGCAGATAGAGATGATTTCCACGGCCCTTGACCTCTTCAGAGCGGACGTAGGCAGGTATCCCACCACGGAAGAGGGTCTTGAGGCTCTCGTAGAGAAGCCGAGTTCCGTGCCAGAGGGCAGATGGCAGGGCCCCTATCTCAAACATAAAAAGCTTCCCAAGGACCCTTGGGGATACCCTTATCACTACTTTGGACCCGAAGATGAAAAGACGAAAAGCAGCGGTGCGGACTATCTGATAATGAGCTACGGCGCCGACGGCAAGCCCGGCGGAGAAGGAGAAGCCAAAGACATATCCAACTTGGATTAGAATATTAGTCTATGCTAACCTCCCAAGAAAAGAAAGTATTAGCCGGTATCACCTTTGTGGTATCGGTGCGTATGCTGGGCCTCTTTCTACTTCTCCCCATCTTGGCACCCTTCGTAAAGGGTATGGAGGGAGCGACACCGGTGCTGGTGGGCCTTGCGATGGGTGCCTACGGACTGACTCAGGCCGCTCTCCAGATTCCCTTCGGATACCTGTCTGACAGATACAGCCGGAAGGCGATAATAACCATCGGACTGCTGATGCACATAATCGGTAGCGTGTGGGCGGGTCTTTCACCCAACATCTGGCACATGATTCTTGCGAGATTCCTTCAGGGTGCTGGAGCCATATCCTCTTCGGCGATAGCTTTGGCCGCCGACCTTATAAGGGAAGAGGTAAGGACGAGGGCCTTTGCCCACATAGGCGCTTCCATAGGTATGGTCTTCGCCATTAGCATAGTGGTGGCTCCAGTGCTGGCGGGTAAAATGGGTGTGCCTTTTGTCTTCTTCTTGACCGCCGGACTTTCACTGCTTTCGTTGGTGTATCTAATTCTCTTCATACCCGAAAAAAGGAATCACGCGAGGGAGATAGAACCGAGTCTTAAAAACATAGCTCTGATACTCAAAGACAGAAATCAGCTCTTCCTTGACCTGTCTATAGCCGTGCTGCACGTGTTCCTGGTCAGCGTCTTTACGGTCGTGCCCGTGGAGCTGATAGAGAGGTTCGGTGTGCCCAAGGCGGATCACTGGAAGATATACTTACCCATAATACTTGTTTCCCTGCTCATAATGGTGCCTTCCACCATACTGGCGGAGAAGAAGGGGAGAATCAAAGAGGTATTCAATACGGGAATAATGCTCATAACTTTGGGTTTTTTGATTCACGCCGTATATCAATCTATGCTTGGACTTCTTACAATGCTCTTTCTTTACTTTGTGGGCTTTCACCTGTTGGAGCCTATAATACCTTCTTTGCTCACCAAGTTCGCTCACGAGGACATGAGGGGTCTTGCCACCGGTATATACAACACGGTTCAGTTCGTAGGTGCGTTTTTGGGCGGCATACTGGGCGGGCTATTCCTCAAGTTGGGACCTAACTACATGCTTTATACTTATACTTTGCTTTCTATTCTATGGTTTTTCTTAATCTTTAGCTGGAAGATGGAGCTTAAGGGCAAAAGTGCCGAAAGGAGGGCAGCATGAGGTTCTTTTTAGATACGGCGGACATAGAGCAGATAAGGAAGGTGAACCAGTGGGGGCTGCTGGACGGCGTTACCACCAACCCCACCCTAATATCCAAAACCGGGCGTCCCTTCCTTGAAGTGGTGAACGAAATCCTTGAGGAGGTGGACGGTCCCGTAAGCTTAGAGACCGTATCCTTAGACGCGGAGGGAATGATTAAGGAGGGCCGACAGCTTGCCGACTTAGGGAGCAACGTGGTTGTAAAGATACCCATGACCCCCGAAGGTATGAAGGCGGTAAGGGCTCTTGAAGAGGAGGGCATACCCACCAACGTCACCCTCGTGTTCTCACCGATGCAGGCCTTGATAGCCGCCAAGGCCGGTGCTTCCTTCGTATCCCCCTTCGTAGGCAGGCTTGACGATATATCCGGTGAGGGTATGAAGCTCATAAGGGAGATAAGAGAGATATTCTACAACTACGAGGTTGATACCGAAATAATAGTGGCCAGCGTCCGGCACCCCATGCACGTCTTGGAAGCCGCTCTAATCGGTGCGGACATATGCACCGTTCCCTACGGGGTTATAGAGAAGCTCTTTAAGCACCCTCTTACTGACAAAGGAATAGATGCCTTCCTCAAAGACTGGGAGAAGGTTCCCGACAAGCCCTTCTGAGGTTGAACCCATGAAGCTGGGCTTTATCGGACTGGGAAACTTGGGTAGAGCCATAGCCGAGAGGCTAATCTCTCAGGGTGTAGAGCTGGTAGTTTGGAACAGGACTCTGGAAAAGGCACAAGAGTTTGCTCGGAAAACCGGTGCTCGGGTGGCACAAACTCCCTCTGAGCTTGTAAGAGAGGTTCAGAAGGTTATACTCATACTCTTTGACTCTCAAGCCTCGGAGCAGGTAATATTCGGTAAAGGAGGCCTACTTGAGGGAGGAATAGAGAACAAGACGATAATAGACCTGACCACCAACCACTTTGATTATGCAAAGATGGCCTATGGGGAACTTAAAGTTAAGGGAGCCCACTACTTGGACGCTCCGGTGCTGGGGAGCGTAGTGCCCGCCCGCAAAGGCGAGCTTACCGTGGTGGTAGGCGGGGATAGGGAGATTTTTGAGGACAGCAGAGACATCTTTGAGAAGTTCTGCAAGAACGTATTCTTCGTCGGTGAGGCCGGCAAAGCTTCCAAGGTAAAGCTTATAAACAACATAGTTTTGGGCACCTTTATGGACGTTCTGGCCGAAGCGGTAGCTTTGGCTCAAAGGACAGGGATAGGCAAGGAGAAGATGATAGAGATTCTTAAGGCGGGTGCCGGTAAGTCTTACATACTTGAGGTTAAAGAAAAGAAGCTTCTGGAGGAGGATTTCTCCCCCCACTTCAGCGTTGACCTAATATACAAGGACCTACACTACGCCCAAGACCTGCTCAAAGACTTGGGACTGTTTTCCTTCACCCTGTCTGCGGTCAAGGAAACTTACGGACTTCTCAGGCACAAAGGTCTCGGAGACAGGGATTTCTCAGCGATTTACAAGCTCTTTGAGGAATGAGGGTATTAATAGTCGGCGTAGGAGCTATAGGTTCTGCCTTCCTTGCCTTTCTGACCAAAGCGGGACACCAAGCCTTAGGACTGCTCAGGGAGGGGAGAGAGAGGATAGAGAAGCTCAAGGTGGAAGGTATATGGGGGAGCTTCAGCGTTCCCGTTAAAACCACCGATAGGCTTGAAGGTATTCCCTCTCCCGAGCTGGTGATAATCTCCGTAAAGAGCTTTGATACCGAAGAAGCTTTGCTCAGGATAAGGCCCGTGGTGTCCGAAAGAACCCACATACTGATAGCTCAAAACGGCTACGGCAACTATGAGGCTGCCTCGGAGGTTTACGGAGAGGAGAAGGTCATACTCTCAAGGATAATATTCGGAGCCAGGAAGAGGTCTCGGGAAGAGGTGTTTATAACCGTAAGCGCCGACGACGTTGTGATAGGCAATCCCTCACCGAGGGTTGATGCCGATTTTGTGAAAAAGGTGGTTGAAGTCATCGGAGCTTCCGGCATTCCCACCAGATACGAGAGGGAGGTTTACAAATTTCTCTGGGACAAGATAATCTACAACAGCGCTCTCAATCCCCTCGGTGCCCTGCTTGAGGTGAACTACGGCACCCTCGCTTCTGACCCAAGCACCTGCCGTGTGATGGACGAGATAATAGTGGAGATCTTCCGCGTCCTTGAGGCTAAAGGTATAGAAACCTTCTGGAAAGATGCGCAGGAGTACATAAAGCACTTCTACACTAAACTCGTCCCTCCCACCAGAGAGCACTACCCCTCTATGCTGGAGGACATAAGGCGCGGGAAGACTGAGATAGACTCCCTAAACGGGGCGGTGCTCAAGCTGGGAAAGGAGGCCGGAATAGATACACCCGTAAACGGGACGGTGGTCAACCTGGTCAAGGCAAAGGAAAGGCTCTACTCGGAGAGGGTTTCCTCGTGAAGACGTGGCTCTTCTCTGTTCATGGAGCACCTCCCGTTGTATACAGCTCCCTCCTCAACAATCAGAGTTCTCGTGGTTATATCGCCTTCAACCGAAGAGTTTCTCTTTATCTCCACCCTGTCGGCCTCAAGGTTCCCCATTATTCTGCCGTAGATTACCACCTCTGAAGCGGAGATATCTCCTTCAACGAGTCCGCTCTCGCCCAGTACCAATACTCCGCGGCTCTTTATGTTCCCCTTCACGTGGCCGTCTATTCTCGTGGAGTCGGACAGGGTGAGATTACCCTCAAAGAGACAGCCTTCACCTATTAAGGTCTTAATCTCTCCGTTGGAAGAGCTCACGGGTTCATAACCTCCCTTTTTTCCTCCAAACATCTCTCTCACCTCGCTTTCATGTAAAGGTAGGAGTAGGGGTTGACGCTTTTACCCCTTTTCCTGACCTCGTAGTGCAGGTGCGAACCTGTTGACCTACCGGTAGAACCCACGAACCCTATAACGTCTCCCGCCTTCACCCATGCCCCCTTTTTCACCTTCAACCTGTGTAGGTGTGCATAGACGGTCTTGTATCCGTAGGCGTGTCTTATTATTACGGTTCTGCCGTATCCGTATTTCCAGCCGGCGAAGATGACTCTACCCTCCGCCGTAGCTCTGACGGGTGTTCCCTTAGGAGCCTTAAGGTCTATACCCCGATGAAACTCGTACCTACGGGAGAAGGGGTCTATCCTGTAGCCGTATTTAGAGGTTATTCTCCCAAACACGGGAAAGCCCAAAGGCACCCTCCTGAGGGACACAAACATATCGTCCGCGCGGGTGTTTAAAAAGTCCAGGTAATCTATATCGGGGTCTATTATTCCGCTGCCACCACCTATGCCCTTTGGGAACTTCCTTATGCCTTTCTTGCGCAGGAACTTATCTATAGTCAGAAGCTTATCCTCTAACTCCTTAACCCGCTCTTTGAACTCGGCGAGGTGGTCTGTCCTCTCTTCAAGAAGTGTCATAAGCTCGCTCTGAACCCTCCTCTCTTTGGCAAGAACCGCTTCCAGCTCCTGCTTTTCACCCTTCAACTTGGCTATTTCCATTCTCAGGTACGCGTTCTGGGAAAAGGACAAGAGTGCAAAACCCGTGAGGCAGCTTAAGAACGCTGCAAGGAAGAAGATGAACAGCTTTAGCTTTCTTTTCTCAAGCCTGAAGGTTTTGGCGCCTTTCCCTCCGTATCCGGCCAGAATCAGGGTTATGTACTTTTCCCTGTTCATGATTTGATTATTCTACCTTAAGAACGCTCAAGAAGGCTTCCTGAGGTAGTTGAACCTTGCCGAACTGCTTCATTCTCTTTTTGCCCTCCTTTTGCTTCTCAAGGAGCTTTTTCTTTCTGGTTATGTCTCCTCCGTAGCACTTAGCGGTCACGTTGGCTCTCAAAGGTGGTATCCTTTCCGAGGCTATTATTTTGGAACCTATAGCTCCCTGAATGTTTATCTCAAACAGCTGGCGGGGAATCACCTCTTTCAGCTTCTCTACCAGCTGCCTTGCGACCCTGTAAGCCCTATCCCTGTGAACTATAAAGGATAGTGCGTCCACGGGTTCCTTGTTTATCATTATGTGAAGTTTGACCAAATCCGCCCTCTTGTAGCCCTTAAACTCGTAATCAAAGGAAGCAAAGCCTCTTGAGATGGTCTTTATCTTATCGTGAAAGTCAAGAATCACCTCTGCCAAGGGTAGCTCGTACTCCAATAGAGCAGTGTTGGAGTCCAGATAGCCGAACTTCTTCTGCTCGCCCCTCTTTTCCTGACATAGCTGTATCACCGCTCCCACGTATTGAGAGGGTGTAATCACCGTCACCGAGACGAAGGGTTCCTCCACGTACTCTATAAGGCCGGCGTTGTCGGGAAACTCTGAAGGGTTTCTAACCTCAACAATCTCTTTCTTGTTCTTGAGCTTCACCCTGTAAACCACGTTAGGAGCGGTGGTTATTATGCTAACCCCGTACTCCCTTTCCAGTCTCTCCTGGACTATCTCCATGTGGAGCAGTCCCAGAAAGCCCACCCTGAAGCCCAGACCCAAGGCGGGCGAGCTTTCTGGTTCGTAAACCACCGCGGCATCGTTTATGGAGTACTTCTCCAAGGCGTCCCTGAGGTCTTCGTAGGTGGTGTCGGCGGTGGGATAAAGGCCCGCGTACACCATCGGCTTTGCCGGCTTGAAGCCCGGTATGGGTTCCGCCGTAGGGTTCTTGGCCAAGGTTATAGTGTCTCCTATCCTGACGTCCCTGACGTCCTTTATGGAAGCCGCCAAGTACCCGACGTCTCCGGCGGACAGCTCTTGGAACTTCTCCATCTTGGGTGTCTGTGCTCCAAGTTCGGAAACTTCAAAGGTTCTACCCGTGGATAGAAGCTTTATCTGGTCTCCCACCCTAAGGCTGCCCTCAAAGACCCTTATGAAGGCCACCGCTCCTCGGTAGGGGTCGTAGTAGGAGTCAAATATCAGAGCCTTCAGAGGCTTACTCCTGTCCCCTTTGGGTGGAGGAATCCTCTCAACTATGGCCTCAAGTATCTCCTGAATGCCTATGCCTTCCTTCGCCGAGGCCAGTATCACCTCTTCCGGGGGAAGTCCCAGCATGTCCTCTATCTGTTGCATCACCCTGTCGGGCTCGGCGGCTGGCAGGTCTATCTTGTTTATCACCGGTATTATCTCCAAGTCCTGCTCCACCGCTTTCCAGAAATTGGCGACCGTTTGAGCCTCTATCCCCTGAGTGGCGTCCACCAGCAGGAGCGCTCCCTCACAGGCGGCCAACGCTCTTGATACCTCGTAGGAGAAATCAACGTGGCCGGGTGTGTCTATCAGGTGGAGCTTGTAGGTGTTGCCGTTTTTGGCTTTGTAGAACATGCGTACCGCCTGCATCTTTATAGTGATGCCCCTTTCCCTCTCTATATCTAAGGTGTCCAATATCTGCTCCTTTTTCTCCCTCTCGCTGACGGCACCGGTGAACTCCAGCATTCTGTCGGCGAGGGTAGACTTGCCGTGGTCCACGTGGGCTATTATGGAAAAGTTCCTGATAAACTCCAGGCTCATAGGAGATAATTTTACCTGCTATGGAAACCGTATGTCTCTTGGCGGGTGCCGGAAAGCTACCTCAAAACTTTGTTGATGAGGCCAACAAGAGGGGTATAAAGGTGTTCCGTGTGGGTGTGAAGGGGATAACCGACCACGAGGCCGATGTATATCTCCCTATGGGAAAGGTGGGGAGGCTGGTGAAACTTCTCAAGGAAAGGGGGATAAAGAAGATAACCATGCTGGGCAAGTTTGAACACAGGTACATATACACAGAGCTGCTCAGGTTTGACCTTAAAGCGCTCTCCCTCTTGAGGAGGGCTAAGGACAGAAAGCCCGCGAGCCTGATAAAGGCCTTTATAGGTATGTTGGAGGAGGAGGGCTTTGAAGTTTTTGACCCCAAGCCCGTGCTGGAAAGTATACTCGCCAACGAGGGAAAGATGGGAAACCTTATGGCCGGTAAATCCGCCCTTGAAGATGGTAGGTTCGGCTTTGGCATAGCCAAGGAAGTAGCTCAATTGGACGTGGGGCAGACCATAGTAGTCAAGGACATGGCCGTGGTGGCCGTAGAGGCGATGGAGGGTACACAGGAGACGATAAAGAGGGCGGGCAAGCTGGCGGGTAAGGGTTGCAGGGTGGTAAAGGTGGCGAGGAAGGAGCAGGACTTCAGGATAGATGTTCCCACCGTAGGCAAGGATACACTCAAGGCGATGAAATCCATAAAGGCCGACACCCTCTTTTTAGAGGCCGGCAAAGTGTTTATAATAGATAAGCCTTCGTTCCTGAGTCTTGCCGACAGCTACGGCATAGCCGTTTACGGTTTGTGATAGAATGTATAGATTATGAAGAATTGGGAAGAGCACAGGGATACCATTTTGCAACTTAAGGAGATATTTAAGAACAAGAACGAGGGCATGGACACGGAAGTAGAAGTTCTTATGCCGGGAGAGGAAGGCTTTGACAGCTCTATGGACAGTCCTTACGTCAGAGTAAGATACTACGCGGACGATGAGAGCGTTTACGAGAGGAAGATTGACCTGCACGAGACCTACTTTAATAAAGGTATAGATGAGCTGGTTCGTTTGATAGAACACTTCATACAAGAGTTTGAGATGGAGATAGAGCAAACCGAGTTCGGTGGTGGATAAAAACCATTAAAAGGAGGTACTTAAGCATGCCGCTTTCTAAGGAGAAGAAGACGGAGCTTATACAGAGCTACGGCAAGCACGAGAAGGATACGGGTTCTGCAGAGGTTCAGATAGCTCTGCTTACCGAGAGAATCAACAGACTTACGGAGCACATGAAGAAGCATAAAAAAGACGTCCACTCCAGGAGGGGACTCATAGCTATGGTTAACAAGAGGAGGAGGCTTTTAGAGTATCTCAGAGATAGGGACTACGATAAGTATCTGGAAATCACCCAAAAGCTGAACCTGAAGGTAAAGTAGTATGCAGGAAAGTGCAAAGGTAGGCAACAGCAAAGAACCGGTCATTATAGAGGTAGGTAGATACGCACATCAGACCGACGGAGCCGTAGTGGTAAGGCAGGGAGATACGGCGGTTCTCGTTACCGCGGTAATGTCCGATGATGCCGGGCAAGAGGTTGACTTCACACCCCTGACGGTGGATTACAGGGAGAGGTTCTCCGCCTACGGAAGGATACCCGGAGGATTCGTCAAGAGGGAAGGTAAGCCCTCCGATAGGGAGATTCTGATATCAAGGGTCATAGACAGGCCCATCAGACCTCTGTTTCCCGAGGGCTTTTTCCACGATGTCGTGATAACGGCCTTAACCCTATCCGCCGACGACAAGTACGACCCCGACGTTCTCGCCATAACCGGTGCCTCTGCGGCGCTGCACGTGTCGCGCATACCCTTTGAGGGTCCAATAGCCGGTGTCAGGGTCTGCCGTGTCAACGGCGAGCTAATTGCAAACCCTACCTACGAGGAGATGAAAGAGGCCGACCTCAACATAATCCTCGCCTGTTCCGAAGACGCGATAGTTATGGTTGAAGGGGGAGGCAAAGAGATTTCCGAGGAGGAGCTTACGGAGGCTCTATTTTTCGGACAGGAGGCGGTCAAGGAGCTTATAGAGGCTCAAAAGAGGTTAAGAGAGGCCGTGGGCAGACCGAAAGCCGAGTTCTCCGGCATAGAGATAGAGGAAGAGCTGAAGGTCAGGCTTGAAAGTCAATGTAAGGATAAAATCCTCGGGGCTTTCAGCCTTCAGGACAAGAAGGAAAGAAACGCAAAGCTCAGAGAGATAATAGAGGGCTTTATACAGGAAAACGAGATTCCCGAAGAGCTGCACTTTAGGGTTAAGTATCACTACAAGAAGCTTGAAAGTAAGCTCATGAGAGAGAAGGTCCTGAACGAAGGTGTAAGGATTGACGGACGCTCACCTAAGGACATAAGACCTATAAGCATAGAGGTGCACCCCTATGAGAGGCCCCACGGCAACGCCGTCTTTACGAGGGGTCAAACGCAGGCCTTTGTCACCGTGACGCTGGGCGCGCCGGAGGAAGCACAGCTGGTAGAGACCATAGCCGAGGGAGAGATATTCAAGAGGTTCATGCTCCACTACAACTTCCCGCCCTTCTCCACCGGTGAAGCTCGTTCTTGGGGGCCCCCCAGGAGGAGAGAGATAGGACACGGAGCTTTGGCGGAGAGAGCGTTAGAACCTTTGATACCCCCTGAAGAGGAGTTTCCCTATATCGTGAGGGTGGTCTCGGATATACTTGAATCCAACGGCTCATCGTCCATGGCTACCGTATGCGGAGGTTCCCTCGCGCTCTTTGATGCCGGCGTTCCCATGAAGAAACACGTGGGCGGCATAGCCATGGGGCTGATTATGGAGGGAGATAGATACGTAATCCTCTCGGACATACTGGGGGACGAAGACCACTTGGGAGATATGGACTTTAAGGTGGCCGGAACGAGGGACGGGATTACCAGCGTTCAGATGGACATAAAGGTCAAGGGTCTGACCAAGGAGATAATGATAGAGGCTCTAAAGCAGGCCAAAGAGGGCAGACTCCACATACTTGATAAGATGTACGAGGCCATACCCAAACCCAGAGAGAACCTTTCCCCCTACGCGCCCAGAATAGTTATACACGAGGTTCCACCCGAGAAGGCACCGCTGATAATAGGTCCCGGCGGAGCTACCGTCAAGAAGATATACGAGGACACGGAGGTGAAAGTCTGGGTGGCCGACGAAGGTAAGATATACCTGACCGGTTTCTCGGACGAGGCAATAAACAAGGCCATAGAGATGATAGAGAGCATAATAAAGGACGTGGAGGTAGGTGAGGTTTACGAGGGTAAGGTGACGAGGGTTGAGCCTTACGGGGTCTTCATAGAGATAATGCCGGGCAAGCTGGGTCTTCTGCATGTTTCCAAGATGACGCCGCCCGTGAGACACGCAGGAGAGAAGTACAGCGTTGGAGATACGGTGCAGGTTAAGGTCATTGAGGTTGATGAGCAGGGTAGGGCCAAGCTGACCGCCGTAGGAGCCGACTCGGGGGCCAAGGGCGAAGATGTAAAAGAAGGAGAGGTTTACGAAGGCAAAATTACGAGAGTGGAGCCTTACGGAGTGTTCGTAGAGCTAATTCCCGGTAAAGTAGGCCTTCTTCACGTCTCCAATATGAAGGAGAGAATAAGGGACGCCACGAAGGTGTTCAAGGTGGGAGAGCGCATAAAGGTAAAGGTCTTCGCCAGAGACCACCAGGGGAGGCTAAAGCTAACCGACAGGCTGTAATCGGCCATGCTCAAACTTAAAGTTAAAGTCCTTCCCCACGGTGAGGGTCTTCCCCTTCCCTCTTACGCCACACCCATGTCCGCGGGCATGGACCTGAGAGCCGCAGTTGATTCCGCGGTTAAGATAGAACCGGGACAGAGGGTGCTCATACCTACCGGTATAGCACTTGAGATTCCCGAAGGGTACGAGGGACAGGTAAGGCCCAGAAGCGGACTCGCTCTAAAGAGAGGAATAACCTTAGCCAACTCTCCCGGAACCATAGACGCCGACTACAGGGGAGAGCTTAAGGTGATTCTGATAAACTTGGGACAGGAGACGGTAGAAATCAAGAGGGGAGACAGAATTGCCCAACTGGTCATAGCGCCGGTAGTGCAGGCGCAGATAGAGGTGTCGCACACCCTATCGGAAACGGACAGAGGAGATGGAGGATTCGGAAGCACGGGAACTTCTTGAGCTGATTAAGGATTGGGAGGACTTCATAGACCGAATAAGGAGCTTTTTCAAGGGACGGGGATACACGGAGGTATTTACCCCGATTCTCAACCCCTACCCGAACCTTGATACCAACGTGGAACCCGTGCCCGTAGAGCTGAATCTGCGGGGAAGGAAGAAACGATTCTGGCTCCACACCTCGCCCGAATACTCCATGAAAAAGCTGCTGGCAAAGGTAAAGGCCGACATATTCCAGATAACCAAGGTTTTCAGAGATGGAGAACTTTCACGTCTCCATAGGCCCGAGTTCACTATGCTTGAGTGGTACAAGGTGGGCGGGGATTACGGCTTACTTATGGAAGAGGTGCAGCACCTCCTTAGAGGTTTGCTGAGTGTGGAGGAGGTGAAAAGAATCAGTGTAGAGGAGGCCTTTAAAACCTTCTTAGGGATTGAGCTTTCAGACAGCAGAGAAGACCTTTACGAAAGTATGAGAAAAGCCGGCTACGAGGTGGATAAAGAAGACAGCTGGGAAGAGCTGTTCTTCAGAGCCTTTATAGAGCTGGAAAAGCATCTGAAGGGGGCCGTATTCCTGACCGACTTCCCCAAGCCCGCGGCTGCCCTGGCCAAGATAAAGGGGAATAGAGCCGAAAGGTTTGAACTCTTTATAGACGGTGTGGAGGTGGCCAACGGCTGGACTGAGGAGACCAACGGACGGGAGGTAAGGGCAAGGCTAATTAAGGAGGCAAAGGCCCGCAGGTTGCCTTTAGACGAGTCCTTTATAGAAGCGCACTCCTCAATGCCGGATTCGGCGGGTTGTTCCGTGGGGTTGGATAGGCTCTTCCTCCTGCGAAGGGGAGCAAACTCTTTAGACCAGCTGAAGATGTCAGATGTACTTGACCCGGACGGTTTACATAATTAAATTTATATAAGCTTGAGGGGGCGAATCGGTTTCGACGGGGTCTGGCGGCCCCCGGGGAGCAGGCAGGGTGGCAACCTTAACAGCCGCTAACAACAGCTCCCGAAGCTGAACTCGCTCTCGCTGCCTAATTAGAAAGGCAG
>JALWEG010000045.1:0-1487 GCA_027014155.1 Aquificaceae bacterium | reverse complement strand
CTCCTCGCGTAGGCTCGCCTCTGGCTGACCCGAAGTCGTCAGAGAACAGAGGCTCTGGAGACCCCGACGCACGGTGAGGGGTTTCCGAGAACGCTACCCGTGCTCACTTCGGGAAGCCTGCCCGTGGGCAACCCGAAGGCAGCTCAAATCGCGGGCTAAGCCTGTAGAGCCCCGGACGTGGTCGCCGTCTTCGGACGCGGGTTCAACTCCCGCCGCCTCCACCAAAAAAAACTTATAGCGTTAGTAAATGTCCCTTTTCCTTAAGCCAATCCTTGTATTTCTCATAATCGGGCATGAAGAGCTTTACTTTTTTCCAGAACTCCTTGCTGTGATTCTTTTCTATCAAGTGAACAAGTTCGTGAACGACAACGTAGTCAACAACAGGAAGGGGAGCCATTATAAGTCTCCAGCTGAAGTTGAGGTTTCCCTTAGCTGAGCAGGAACCCCATCTTTTTTCCGCGCTCGTTATATTTACGCGGTTATACTTTAAGCCTCTCTTCTGAGCGTAGAACTCTGCCCTTTCCTTAATTTTTTCGTATGCTCTCTCTTTATACCAGTTTATAAAAACCTCCCTCGCTACGGGTAGGCAATCCCTAAGCAGGTAAAAACCGTTATCAAAGCGTAAGGGGACATCTTGATTATCTACTATCGTCAGTTTGTAGTATCTTCCCAAATAAAGAAAACCTTCCCCGTTGACGAACTCTTTTTTCCCTGCTTTTGGGTTTCTCTTTCTAATTTCCTCTACTTTCCTTCTTATCCATTTCTCATGTTTGAGCATCACTTTAAGGAGCGTTTCCTCATCAACGTTATAAGGTGCTCTGATTATAAGGGTCGCGTTATCGGTTATTTGAAGGGCTATTGTCTTTCTCCTACTCCTGACGATTTTCTCAATCTTGATATCTTCCATTACTTGCTTCCCCCGTAGATGTGGTAGGCAAGCTCAAGGAGTTTCTGTGCTATTTCCTTCCTCTTTTTCCAAATGATGGGATACTCTTTCTTTTTAGATAGCAGGAAGTTATTAATTATGTGAGATTTCAGCTTTTTCTGTTTTGAATAGCTTTCCCAAAAGTTGACCGTACTTGCCTCCCTTTCAATAATACCTACTATGTCTTTAGTTAGGTGGTGTCAACAGTTGCCATAAAACATCACTAAACATGGACAACCGTTGACTTTTGGAGACTCCGCCTTTTTGGCGAAATCCCCACCCGAACCACAGGTCGGGCTTTCCTACCTCCATGTAGGAGATAGGACAGGTAAGCAAAATGTTGATTGAAGACTGCATTAACGTCTGCATTTACCACATATCCGCATACCTTACACCCAAAAAGTGCCTTAGAGCCTTTAGGAGAGAACCTCTCTCCCTTTGACCCACACATAGAGCATCTTCTTGAGGTGTAGTGCGGATACACGAAGTTTACCTCGTATCCGTGCTCAAAAGAAAGATACTCTACCCTGTCCTGAATGCTCTTTCTCATCCAATAGTTTAT
>JALWEG010000044.1 GCA_027014155.1 Aquificaceae bacterium | reverse complement strand
AAGGCAGAAGCATGCTCCGGTGCGGTGAAGAAGTCTCCACCGGCTCCTATCTTCTCACCTTTGCCCGAGTAATAGGCCTCTACCGCTTCCTTCATAAAGTCCCTGAAACTTTTCATATCAACATCTCTTCAACAAAGCCTATGTGGTGGTTGCCCTCTCTGAACTCCCTGCTTAGAAGGACCCTCTTGTGAAACTCGGTATTTACCTTCAATCCCCTGCCGGAGATTCTGACCTCTTCCAGAGCTCTGAGCCCCCTGCTTATGGCCTCTTCCCTATCCTTTCCCCAAACGATAACCTTGGCGAGGAGGGAATCGTAATTGGGCGGCACGGCGTAGCCCTGATATATGTGGGTATCCACCCTCACGCCCATACCGCCGGGCAGGAACAGCTCCTCTATAAGGCCCGGAGATGGGGCGAAGGTATCCGGGTCCTCGGCGTTTATTCTGAACTCTATGGCGTAGCCCCTTCTCTCCACGTCGCTTATCTCAAGCTCCTCTCCCGCGGCCACCTTAAACTGCCACTTGACTATGTCCGTGCCCGTAATCATCTCGCTTACCGGGTGCTCCACCTGAATCCGTCCGTTCATCTCCATAAAGTAAAACTCTCCGCCCTCGTCCATCAGAAACTCAACCGTCCCTGCCCCTTCATAACCTATCTCCTCGCAGAAGCGAATCACCCTTTGCTCTATCTCCCGCCTCTTGTCCTCGTTTACGGCAACGCAGGGGGATTCCTCAATCAGCTTTTGGTGCCTGCGCTGTATGGAACACTCCCTCTCTCCAAGGGAAACCACCTTACCCTTCCCGTCGGCAAGAATTTGGAATTCAACGTGCTTGGGCCTTATTATGAACTTCTCCACGTAAATCCTATCGTCGCCGAAGGAAAGCTCCGCCTCGTGCATCGCAACGGGCAGCTTTTCTAAAAGCTCTTTCTCGTTCATCACGATTCTTATACCCCTTCCCCCGCCGCCGGAGGCGGCCTTTAGAACCACGGGATACCCTATCTCACGTGCCACCTCTATCGCATCGGATAAATCTACGGCACCTTCGCTACCGGGCACGAGAGGGAGTCCGACCTTCCTGGCAACCTCTTTGGCCTTTAGCTTATTCCCTATAAGCTCCAAGGTGTCCGCGGAGGGACCCACAAACTTGATTCCGCTCTTTTGAGAGATTTCTGCAAACTTGGGATTCTCCGCGAGGAAGCCGTAGCCCGGATATATGGCGTCAACCATAGAAATCTCCGCCGCCGACATGATGGAGGGAATGTCTAAATAACTCTTAGAGGGCTCTGCGGGACCTATACACACGCTCTCGTCTGCCAGCTTAACGTGCATGGAGTCCCTGTCGGCTTCCGAATATATAGCCACCGTCTTTATACCCAACTCCCTGCAGGCTCTTATGGCCCTAACCGCAATCTCTCCCCGGTTGGCTATCAACACCTTCTCAAACATCAAAACTATATTACCCTGTGAGGTACTCCACGTAGGGTAGAATTTTTGTATGCCGCAAAAAACTCCGGAGGTCGGAAAGATGGCAAGTGCGGAGTTTCAGAAGGGATTAGAACTGCTCACTAAGTTCTCCGACCAGCTTAAGGCCGTCTTGGACAAGGACACGAAGGAGGAGATAAAGGAAGCCTTAGAACCCATAAAGCACCCCATCTTAGGTGCCGCCTTCCAGATAAAGGTGGGGCAAGGGGAAGGCAAGGAGGAGCTTCTGCCACCCCTCTTAAAGCTCTGTGCCCAGATAAGAAAGCTCAGCGACATGGAAACCCTAAAGAACTCTATTAAAGAGGTTCTATCCACTTTAGAGAAGGTTAATCAGAGCGCAGAGCAGTCCTGAGAGGAGTTCATGCTCATAAGCTTTGAGGGAATTGACGGAGCCGGCAAGAGCACCCAAGCCCGGAAGCTGAAAGAGTATTTAGAGGAAAGGGGCTTAGACGCGGTACTCTTAAGAGAGCCCGGAGGCACCTCTCTCGGAGAGGCCGTAAGGGATTTGCTCCTGAGAGAAGAACCCCTGCCCTTGACCGAGCTTCTGCTTTTTGAAGCGGCGCGTTCGGAACTGGTGGGCAGACTGATAAGACCGCTTTTGGACGAGGGCAAAGTGGTAATACTTGACAGGTTCACGGACTCCACCTTGGCCTACCAGAGCTACGGTAGGGGCCTTGATGCGAATCTGGTAGAGGAGCTTAACCGCACAGCCGCCCAAGGCTTGGTGCCCAAGCTAACCATACTAATAGACCTGGAACCTCATATAGCCCTCTCAAGGAAGAGAGATAAAAACCGATTTGAAAACGCCGATTTCATACGCAAAGTCAGGGAGGGATTCTTGGAGATAGCCCGTAAAGAGATGGAAAGATTTTATATCATAGATGGAAACCGACCGCCTTCGGCGGTATTTGAGGAGGTAAAGAAAGCAGTGGAGGAGAAGTTGTGGGAGCTGAGGAAACTCTAAAGGCCTTGCAGGCAATAGGCTTTAGGGAGCTATATCTGCGGAAGAAGCTCAGCACCCCCTCTGAGGTGTCCGACGAAAAGAGTGCCAAGTTAGAATCCCACTTTAAGAGCTTTGCCAACTGTACCAACTGCCCTCTGCACGAGCAAAGAACCCAGGTGGTCTTTGGAGACGGCAACCCCAACTCTCCGGTGGTTTTTGTAGGTGAGGCTCCCGGAGAGGAGGAGGACAAACAGGGAAAGCCCTTCGTGGGAAGAGCCGGCAAGTATCTGAACAAAAAGCTGAAAGAGGTGCTTGGACTGGAAAGAGAAGAGGTTTACATAAGCAACGTCTGCAAATGCAGGCCGCCTGCCAACAGAAAGCCCACACCCAAGGAGATAAAGGCCTGCTTTCCTTATCTACGCAAGGAGATAGAGATAATATCTCCCAAGGTTATATGCTGTCTGGGGGCAACGGCGGGAGAAGGTGTCTTAGGTAAGAGCCTACCCATAACCCGCGTCCGAGGTCAGACCTTTCCTTACCCTTACAACTACAAGGTGAAGGTTCTCCTGACCTACCACCCCGCCTATATCCTGCGCAACCCCAGAGCCGATAAGGATTTCACCCAAGACATGGAGAAGCTGGCACAGCTGCTCGGACTTTAAGTATGAACATAGAGAACCTGCTACCCCACCTGCCCGTGGCTCTGTGTGAGATGACCTTAAAGCTGGAAGACTCTGATGTAAAGGTTCAGAGGATAAGGTTCCTCAACGAGTGTATGACCAAAATCTCAGGCTGGAGGGAGGAAGACCTGAAGGACCCCCACCTATGGCTGCTTGAGAACCTGCACCCGGAAGACAGAAGCAAGTTGGGAAGCTCACTCTTGGGCTACTTGAAAGAGGGCAAGCCCACCAACGTGGTTTGCAGGCTCAAGAGCAAGGACGATAGATACCTTCACCTCTTGCACGTAAACTTGGAGGCCAGGAAAGAAGGGGACGGCCTCTACAGGCTCTTCGTCCTTCTTCAGGACGTATCCGAACAGGAGGAGCTTAAACAGGTTCTATCCACCCTGGAAGAGATTCCCTACGTGGGCATAGTGATATACAGGGACAGGATACTCTACATGAACGAGCCTGCAATTGAAGAGCTGGGATACACCAAGGAGGAAGTGCTCGGCAAAAACGTGGACTTCTTCGTTAAAGAGGAATACAGGCAAAGCGTAAGAGAGGCCATGATGAGGAGGCTCAGGGGGGAAAGCTTTGAGAGAACCTACATAGAACTCCCCGTGATAACCAAGGGAGGTGAGGAGAAAACCATATTCGCCTTTGCCAAGACTATAATCTGGAAGGGAAAGCCCGCCGGCCTGGTGGTGTTCGTTGACATAACAAAGAGGAAAAAGTACGAAAAGCTATTTTATGCACTCAAAGACGTGAACTCACTGATAGTAAAGTCCGACGACGTCAATGAAATGCTCAAGGGTGTGTGCCGCATACTCTACTCTAAAGTTGGTTTCCGCATGGTGTTTTCCGCTTTAATTGAAGAGGACAGACTTAAACCCGTGGAGATATGCGGACACGATGAAGGATTCGTTAAAGAGCTATCCCTTAAGTTTGAGAGGGACAAAAGCCTCATGGACAGCATACAGAGGGGAGATATATCCGTAGTAGACGATGCGAGCAGGCTCGTATCTAAAGAGGCCAAAGATATGGTGGCGAGGGACTACATGTCCTCGTGTCTGATACCGGTTATGAGCAAGGGCAGAGCCGTCGCTCTTTTAGGCATATACTCCCCCACACCTTCCACCTTTACCCAGGAGGAGCTTGAGCTTCTAAGGGAGATTCAGTACGACCTTTCCTTTGCCTTTGATTACGTAGAGAAGGAGAAGTACCTCAAGATAATAAACACGGCCATAGAGAAGGGGCACGAGTGGGTGGTGATAACGGACGAGGAGGGCACCATACTTTACGCCAACGGAGCAGTTGCAGAGATATCCGGCTACTCCAAGGAGGAGATAATCGGAAACACGCCGAGACTGTTCAAATCCGGCTACCACACTAAGGAGTTTTACGAAAGGCTATGGAAGACCATAAAGTCGGGACAGATATTCCAGTACGTCTTCGTCAACCGCAGGAAGAACGGGGAACTTTTCTACCTTGACCAGAGCATAGTTCCCGTAAGCTTGGGAGACGGGAGCTTAAGGTTCGTAGGTATAGGCAAGGACATTACCTTTGAAAAGTACTTAGAGGAAGAACTCTCAAGGATAAAGTACGTTGACCCCATAACCGGTCTTCTGAACAGAAACGGCTTCATAACCAGCTCGGAGGCCATTCTTGAAAGGGAGAAGGAGAGAAGTCACGCCCTATTCATACTTGACCTCGTGAACTTCACCGCCGTTAATCAGGTTTACGGAACTTCTTTCGGAGACAAAGTACTGGCCAAGGTAGCTCAGGTTCTCAAGGGAAGGCTCTTCAAGCGGGACGTGGTGGCGAGGCTCGGAAGCGACGAGTTTGCCGTGCTGGCAAGGGGAGTGGACAGCAGGAATATACACACATTAATCAACAAGCTCCTGGAAGCCTTCTCCAATCCTTTGGAGGTGGAGGGCAAGAATATCAAAGTGAGTGTCAACATAGGTGCGGCCATATATCCGGACGATGCTCAGTCCACCCTTGAGCTTTTGCAAAAGGCATCTTTGGCGATGTCCTTTGTCAGGAAGAGCGGAGAGAACAATTACGGCTTTTATAACGAGGACATAAATCTCTCGGTGGTTAAGTTCTTTGATGTAAAGAGGGAGATAGAGAGGGCCCTGCAGGACTCAAGGTTTCTCCTTTATTACCAACCCTTTTACTACACCACCACTAAAAAGATAGCGGGCCTTGAGGCCTTGCTGAGAATGATAGACGAGGAGGGCAACATACTCCCCCCTTCAAGGTTCATATCCGTGCTGGAGAGGACAGAGCTTATAAAAGAGGTTGAGGAGGTAATAATCCATAAGGTCAAGCAGTTCGTAGATGAGCATAGCTTAAAGGTACCTGTATCCATAAACGTCTCACCCAAGAGCTTTAAAGACACGGACTTTCTGAACTTGATAAAGGAGACCGTCAAAGAGATAAAGGCGCCCATAATCTTGGAGATAACCGAGAGACTCCTGATAGAGGACAAGGAATACACAAAGGAGTTCTTGGAGGAGATGAGAAAAGCGGACGTTAAGGTGGCCGTTGACGACTTTGGAACGGGATATTCCTCTCTGGTTTACTTAGAGAGTCTGCCCGTTGACATACTGAAGATAGACATGCAGTTCGTTCACAGAATGCTAACCAATCCCAAGAGCCTTGCCATAGTTCAGACGATAATAGAGCTGGGAAGGAGGCTTGAATTTGAGACCATAGCGGAAGGCATAGAAACCAAGGAACAGCTCAAGGTTCTGGAGCTTCTGAACCCTACCATGATTCAGGGCTTTTTACTCTCCAAACCCTTACCCGAGGAAGAGGTGATAAAGCTTCTGCTATAATTAGAACCATGAGCTTCTTGGTTTTCGTGAGCATGACCCCCCTTGGCAAGGGAGAGAGCGTGAGCAAGTACGTGGCAAGGGTCGTGGACGTGGTGGACAGGTCGGGACTTCCTTACGTTCTGACTCCCATGGGCACCATAGTGGAGGGAGAGAGCTGGGAAGAGGTTATGGAGGTTCTGAAAGAGGGCTTTGAGAGGCTCAAGGAGGACTGTCCGAGGGTCTCCATAACCATGAAGATAGACTACAGGGAGGGCAAATCGGGAAGGCTCAAGAGCAAGGTTGAGTCGGTGCAGGAAAAGATAGGAAGGGAGATAAAAGGTATCAAAGGCTGAGCTTAACCAACATCATTAGAAGCTGATGAATCACTATCCCCACCGCTATGAGATAGTAGCTCCTAAGGTAGGAGCTTATAAACCTGAGGGTTATCAGAAATCCGAGGGCACCCATGGGCACGGTGGTTAAGGAGTTTATCAGGTTCATCGCTATACCACGTCTCACACGCTCCTTTCTGTAGCCTATGCGTTGGCTCTCTTCCTTCAAGTCAAGCCTGTACTTCTCAAACTCCGTGAGAAGGAACTTGCCCGACTCCCTGGTAAGTAGAGAACCCCTGTAGAAGGTGAACACCTCGTTCCCTTCGTAAACTGCCTCGCGCGCCAACACCGTCAGGTTCCCGCTCTTAAAAAAGAGGTTTCTAAAGCCTCCTCTGCCCTTGTTCTCGGCGTATATCACCACGTTCCCCGTTCTGAAGAAGGTTTTCGGAGGCAGGTTCTCTATGAGACGGTCCTTGTGCTTAAGGAGCAGGCTCTTCCTCGTGAAGGCTACCTTTTCCTCGTGCAGCGTGAAGGAGAAGGAGAGCTGGAGCAGGGTAAAGAGAAGAGAGGGCAACAGAACATAGAGCAGAAGTCTCTTGGGGGATATCCCGAAGGAGTATATTACGTGCAGGAGTTTCCTCTCTTTGAGCCAGAAGGCCGTAATCACGCTCGCCGCAAAGACACCGTCGGGCAGGAAGAAGAGGCTGTAGTTGCCCAGCCACAGAAGCAGAAAGCTTAGGGAGGTGCTCGGAGGAAGTCCGAATATTATGTTTCCCAACCTGAATATCTGAATCGCTATCAGGAGGAAGGCTATCAAGAAAGCGGTGGCGTAAGCTATGTAGGTTATCTTCCATACTATCAGGCTCCTGAGCATGGGTAAGGAAAATATTACCCGAAACTCCACCGGGTAAACTCGGACAGAATTTAAGATTTTTTCATCATAAAATATAGATAATCCCCTAAGGAGGAAGGATATGAAAAGTAGAGCCAAGGAGCTTGTGGCCGCCTATCTGTCCTCTTCGGATCTGGCCAGACACAACGCCAACCTCGTGTACTCTCTTCCGGCGTTGGCCAACATACTCGCCGGTGAGGCCATGAAGGAGTACATGCTCTACGAGATTCTCTCGGAAGAGGAACGCCTCATGCATCAGGAGGGCTGGTGGTATCAACATCAGCTTTCCCTTTTAGGCCCCTACTGTGTGGGCTTTTCCGCAAGGGACATAGCCACCCACGGACTTACATCCCACTCCAAGGTTATGCCAACCTCAAGACCGCCCAGACGGCTGAGAAACCTCTTAGACCAGTGTGCCAACTTCATATGCTTGATATCCCAAGAGGTTGCCGGAGCGGTCGCTCTGAACGACCTGATAACCGTGGCCGCCTCTTACGTCTGGTATGAAGAAAAGTTCCAAAACAGGAGATATTCCCAGGACGAGATAGCCCACGCCTTCCAGAGCTTCCTTTACAACGTGAACCTGCCCTTCAGGAGCGGCAACAGTCCCTTCACCAATATAACCCTTGAGTTTTACAAGGCCGCTCCGCACTTGGAGGAAGACTACGTGGTGGTGGGGGGTAAGGTGCTCAGCACCAAGTATTCCGAGATACCTTCCCCCATCTACGAGAAGGTGGCACTGGGCTTTTTGCAGGCCATGTGGGAGGGGGACGCAAACGGCAGACCTTGGACCTTCCCCCTGATAACCGTTCAGATAACCGACGACTTTGATTTTGAGAACGAGGTCTTTACCGCATTCTTGGACAGACTTGATAGACACGGAGGGGCTTACTTTGAGAACTTTATGAGCAAGGCCTTTATAGAGAGGGGGTTAGAGCCGCGAAATCCTTACCTGCAGAGGAGCTTCTGCTGCCGCTTTCAGGTGGACTTAGGGGAGGTTATCAGGGTCTCCAACACGGGCTCCATATTCGGCAACGCCTCCGGCGTGGGTTCCATAGGTGTGATATCCCTAAACTTTAACAGGCTCGGCTGGATTCACAGGGGAAACGAAGGGGGGCTTTTTCTCCACCTGAAAGACATGCTACTTAAGGCGAGGGAGGTTTTGAACAAGAAGAGGCTCTTCGTAGAGGAGAACAAGGAGCTTTATCCCACCTTCTTCTACTACATGAAGGACCTCTCTACCATGTTTAATACCATATCCCTGCAGGGAGGACACGAGGGTCTCATAAACTTCGGCTACGCCAGATACGACTCCCAGGGCAGACTCGTGGAGGAGGAGTCGGGACTCTTCAGCAGGGAGGGGCTTGAGATGGCGAGGAGGGTCTCCCACTTCATTCTGGAAACCTTGGAAGAGTTTATGAAGGAGGACGGAGTGCCCTGGAACTTTGAGTACGCTCCCGGAGAGACGGCAGCACCCAAGCTGGCGCAAGAGGATTTGGAATTCTTCAAGAGCCTGCAGGAGGGCAGGTGGAGCAGATACAAGCTCTACAGGGAGCTTTGGTTGGGTAAGCTGAACGGAACCCCTCCCTTCGTTAAGGGGAGCGTAAAGGGCTCGGGGGTGTTCCTAACCGCCGGCTTCCAGGCACCCTACGATGCCGAGTCCTTGGCAAAACAGATAGAGGTCGCCGCCCAGACTCAAAGCTTTGCAACCGGCGGAAGCGTGCAGCACATCTTCCTCAACGAAAAGCCCGAGGCCAGGGTCCTGAAGAACTTTCTGAGAAACCTCTTTGAGGGCACCACCATCGTTTACATCACATTGACCCCCACCCTGAGCGTGTGCAACGAGTGCGACTCCAAAGTGGTAGGAGAACGTTTCTCCTGTCCTTACTGCGGTTCAGAGGACGTCAGCGTTTACTCAAGGGTTATAGGCTACTACAGGCCCGTGGCGAGGAAGATTAAGGTGGCGGACAAGGAGGGCTTCCTGTACGAAGGGGAAGAGAACTACTGGCAGGGCGGAAGAAGGGCCGACTGGATTACGAGAAAGAAGGCCAAGAGCGAAGACTTAGGGGGAGCTGCCGTATGGGACTGAGCTTCGCTTCCTGTACCCTCTCCTTTAAGGACGTTCCCGGCAAGACGGCATTGGTGGTCTTCTTGAAGGGGTGCAACTTCAGGTGTAGGCACTGCCACAACTGGAGGCTCGTGTTGGGCAAAGGGGTTCCCACCATAGATGAGGAGATGCTCCTCTTTGAGATATCCCATAACCCTACGCTGGAGGTACTGGTAATCTCCGGAGGCGAACCCACCGTATCCGACACCGGAGAGCTAAGCGGGTTTATAGAAAAGGTCAAGAAGCTCAGGCCGGATGTAGGTATAAGGATAGACACCAACGGCTCAAAACCCGAAAGGCTTAAGGAGCTTTCTCCCCTCGTTGACGGCTTTGCCGTAGATATAAAGGCACCCCTGAGCAATCCGGAGGCTTACAGGTACACCGCCGGGGTAGAGGTTGATACAGAGAAAATTCTCCAGAGCCTACGGATAGCCGACGGAATGCCCCTGACCATATACAGGACGCCCAAGTACCCCTGGCTGAGCGAGGAGGACTTAGAAGAGATAAGGAGGTCAGTCCTTAGGCTAAGCTCCCCCTGGTTCCTGAACGAGTTCTTTCAAGTTCCGGATTGTCCCTTCTCCCGCCCCCTGCCTTTTTCCCCTCCTTTTTAATTCCTCCTCTATGGCGGCTATCACCTCCAGCTTACGCTCGTAGGTGCAGTAATCCGGAGCCAGCAGAGCGGGCTTCTTGGCCTCCGCCGTGAGCCTGTGAACCACGCAATCCTGCGGAAGAACCTCAAGCATATCTGCGGCATACTTTACATAACGCCCAAGTGTCAGAGGGGCAAACTCTCCTCTCGTGTACATCTTGGCCAGTTGGGTGTTTCTCATCACGTATATGGGGTGAATTTTAACTCCATCTACCTTTAGAACGGACAAAAGCCTTGCCGTTTCCAGAAAATCCTCCTCCCCTTCGCCGGGCAGTCCCACTATGGTGTGGGCACAGATCTTCAGTCCGACCTCCTTAGCTCTCAAGACCGCATCTACGAACTCGGAAATCCCGTGCCCTCTGTTTATCCTCTTAAGGGTCTCGTAATTGGCAGACTGCAGACCCAGCTCCAGCCAAACTTCCACACCTTTGGCCGTGTATGAAGCCAATAGCTCAATCACCTCCTGGGGAACGCAGTCCGGGCGCGTACCCACATCAAGCCCTACAACTCCCTCAAAACTCAGAGCCTCCTCGTAAAGCTCTCTAAGGTAGGCTATATCCCCGTAGGTGTTCGTGTAGGACTGAAAGTATATAAAGAACTTTAGCTCCCTGCCGTATCTTTCCCTCGCTCTCCTTATGCCTTCCTCTATCTGTTCCCTCATGGAGACCCTCGGCGATAGGTGGTCAGGTCTCGCACCCCTGTAGCAGTATGCGCAACCCCCTCTACCCTTGGAACCGTCTATGTTGGGACATGTGAAAGGTAAGGCTACGGGAATCTTACGAACCCTAACACCGAAGCGCTCCCTTGCGTAATCTCGGAAGAAGCGGATAAGGGTCATAATAATGATTTTATGGTCTCTAATTAGTTTTATCCCTAAGGAATATCACCCTCTCAAAATAAGAAAAAAACGCGGCGTTCAGGTATAGGGAGCCGTCCCGGTAAAGTTCCAGAACTCCAACGTCGGGATTTTCCTTTAAGAACCTTCTTCTCAGCTCCGGGGGCATGGCAAAGAGAGCCGTGGCGTAGGCATCGGCGAGGGCGCAGTCGGTATATACCACCGTTATCTGGTAAAGACCTCCGTCTTCGCTCCTTATGTGCCTTCTGTGATAGTTCCCGGAGGTGGACAGACACAGGTCCTTAGCGTTTACCATCTGAACCAGCGAACCGCCACCTATGGGGTCCTTTACGGCAAGAACCCTCCTGCGTCCCCACACCTTCATATCTCCCGCTATGCCTATGAATCCCCAAGGGGACCCCGCCCGCTCGTACGCCTTCTGGACGGCGTAGCCCTTCCCTATGCCGCCCAAATCCAGCGCGAGCCTGCCATCTGTAAGAAAGACCTCCCCGCCGCGGATTTTTAGGTTTTCTATACCCAACCGCTTCGCGGTCCTTTTATCAAAAACCACCTTAAAGAAGCCGTAGCTCTTGTAGTAGGCGTACATAGATAGACCGAGCACCTCTAAGGTTTCGTCGGAGACCTTAACGGGACTTACACCGGCACTCGCATTTATTCTGGATATATCGGAGTCCTCCATGTAGTGGGATAGCTTTCTTTCTAAGTCCCTTAGGTAGCCGTAAACCTTATACGGACTGTAGCCCCGGGGCAGCTCTATCCTCGCATAGGTGCCCATAAGGAAGAAGGTTCCGCTCTGAGCGAGGCAAAAGATGGGAATTAGCACGAGGAAAACGATGAGCATAAACTTATAATATTCACTATGCAGCTCGCAGGCTTTCCCTTTTTAAGACCCAGAAGGCTCAGAAGAAACGAAGAGATAAGGAGTTTGGTTAGAGAAACGACCCTCAGCCTTGACGACTTGATATATCCCGTATTCGTGAGGCACGGAGAGAACGTGGTGGAAGAGATACCCTCCATGCCCGGCATATTCAGGTACTCCGTTGACAGGGTGGCGGAGAAGGTGGCGCAGGTGAGGGAGAAAGGCATAAAGGCGGTTATCCTCTTCGGAATTCCCGAGCACAAGGACGAGGAGGGTTCGGACACTTGGTCTGATGAAGGCATAATCCAGAGGGCTTTGAGGGAGATAAGGAAGGAAGTTAAAGATGTGTATCTTATAACGGACGTTTGCTTCTGTGAGTACACCTCCCACGGACATTGCGGAGTTTTGCACGGATCCGAGGTTGATAACGATAAAACCCTTGAAAACCTTAAAAAGCAGGTAATATCCCACGCGCGCAACGGAGCCGATATGGTGGCTCCCTCGGGCATGATGGACGGAATGGTAAAGGCCATAAGGGAGGCTCTTGACTCGGAGGGATTTACCCACATACCGATAATGGCTTACTCTGCCAAATACGCCTCGGCATTTTACGGACCCTTCAGGGACGCCGCCGAGTCTGCACCTTCTTTCGGAGACAGGAGAAGCTACCAGATGGACCCGGCCAACAGGAGGGAGGCTCTCAAGGAGGTTAGCCTTGACGTTATGGAGGGTGCGGACGTAGTTATGGTAAAACCTGCGCTGGCCTACCTGGACGTGATAAGGGACATAAGGGAGAGGTTTCTCCTTCCCGTTTGCGCCTACAACGTCAGCGGAGAGTTCTCAATGGTCAAGGCGGCGGGGAGGCTCGGTTGGATAGATGAAGAGAAGGTCATGATGGAAATTCTCACCTCCATAAAGAGAGCTGGGGCGGACATGATAATAACCTACTTTGCCCAAGAGGTGGCAAACCTGCTATGAAGTTCAGAGAGGCCGACCTGCCCGGCGTGGGCAAGAAATACACCGTTGAGCTTGAAAACGGAGACGAGCTTACCCTCGTGATTCATAACACGGGGCGCAGGGAGCTTTACATAATGGAAGAGGACGATGAGGAACCCATCTGCGTCATAACACTGACAGAGGACGAGGCCAAAGACCTGGGCTTTCTCTTGGCGGGAACCACCTATCAGACCGTGGCCACCGGAAAGATGGAGCTGATAATGAAAGAGATGGTGATGGAGTGGGTAAAGGTGGGCTCGGGTTCTGCCATAGCCGGCAAGACCATAGCTCAGGCGGAGATAAGGAAGAGGACGGGCGCCTCGGTGATAGCGATAATAAGGGGTGAGGACATGATAGCGAGCCCCGACCCCAACACGGAGATAAAGGGAGGGGACACCCTGGTGGTGGTGGGGACGAGAACCCACATAAACAACTTCCTGGAGCTGTGCGGGGACTGCTCCACCTGATGGTATGCAGGAACATTCTTCCCTAATACTTCTAAATCTGCTCTTTGTGGTTCTCTTCTTAGCGGGTTATCTCCTGAAGCGCCTCAACATTCCCGTGATAATCTCCTTCATTCTGGTAGGATTTCTCGCAAAGCTCTGGATTCCCCAGGAGGAGGTTCACTCCCTAATTCTCTTCAAAGAGGCGGGCATAATCCTCCTCTTCTTCTTCATCGGTATGGAGTACTCCTTTGAGAGGCTAAGGAGCATGGTCTCCATCTGGAAGCCGGGGGTGATAGACCTGCTATTTAACTTCTTTCCCACCTTCTTTATCTCCCTCGCCTTCGGTTTTGATTACATAACCTCTCTGATTATAGCGGGCGTGGTTTATCCCTCAAGCACCTCAATAGTGGCCAAGCTCCTCATGGAGTTTAAGAGGTTGGCCTCCCCCGAAGCGGAACTCCTCATAGGAATCCTCATCTTTGAAGACCTGGTGGCCATACTGCTGCTCTCCTTCTTAATTCCGCTGAAGGAGGCCGAGGGTAGCGGGTTCGTAGAGCTTCCCCTGAGCCTGGTAAAGATACTGGTTATATTCGTGGTCTTTTATCTGCTGGACAGGTATCTCATTCCCAAGGTAAGCTCCCTGCTGGACAGGGTTTCGGAAGAGGATACCTTCGTATTCTTCCTCTTAGGAAGCATACTGCTTACGGGGCTTCTGTTTAAGGAGATGGGGATATCGGAGGCGCTCGGTGCCTTCCTGCTGGGTGTCTTGGTGCCTGAAACCCGGATAATGGAGAACGTAGAGCACCACCTATCCTCTCTTAAAGAGTTCTCCATAGGTATCTTCTTTTTCTTCTTCGCCTATGAGACGCAACTTCAGGTGCCCGAAGAGATTTACCTGCTCGTGGTTATAACGCTTCTGGGAATAATCACCAAAATCGTATCCACCTACCTCGCCGGGTGGGTGTTCGGTCTCAAGCGTAAATCAAGACTCAGAGCGGCTCTTTCCTTCGTGCCGAGGGGCGAGTTCTCGGTAATCATAGCCTCCATGGAGCCGAGCGTTAAGGTGCTTTCCGTTCCCTTTATATTTACCACCGCGGTTCTCGGAAGCTTTCTGTTTGGCTTTTCGGGTAAGATTGCAGACAGGGTGTACCCACCTAAGAGGAGGAAGAAAGCCTCAAAAGCTCCCTCTGAAGTTCCAGCCTCTTAGCCTCAAGGTCGTCGCCGGGAGACACCTCTATCTCCCTGCCCCTTATGAACTCACAGACGGAGAAGGGCTTGGGTATCTCCATTGAGTCCCAAGTATTTAGCTTCAGGTAGTTGCTGAACCTGAAGGATACCGGGACTATAGGTTTTTTGCTCTTTTGGGCTAAGTAAACCACCCCCCTTTTGACCTCAAGGGCCGGCCCCTTGGGCCCGTCCACGGTTATGGCAACCGTCTGGTTATCCCTCAAAAGACGCAGGAGCCTTATGGTAGCCTCTCTCCCCCCCTTACCGCTCCTGCCCTCTTCGCTTGAGCCTCTTACGACCCTTATTCCCAGCCTGAGAGCTATCCTTGCCGCTATCTCCCCGTCCCGGTTCTTACTGACCAGCGCGTAAAGCTCCTGGTCTGCGGCAAGCAGCAGTCCGGCCAAGAGGTGCCTGTGCCAGATGGCCAATATCTTTCCCTTATCAAGGTCAAAGTCGTATCTTCTCTTCCACCTGTAGGTCTTGCCCAGCAACCTAAGAAGCAGAGCGGCTACGGGAACACTTAAATTTAGAAGACCATACTTTAATCCTTTGCTCATCTCGGCTGTGTTATGATTATAATTTCAAAATTAAATATCAGAGGATAGCGGTATGGATAACAATCAGCAGTTTTACGCCGTTCCCTTCAGCTTGGTGGGGTTGTTTATAACCGATAAATCTCCGGAGGAGAGCATAAACACCGATTTAACACCTGAGGAGCTGGAGAAGCTCCAGGAGATAATATCAAAGATGCTCTTTAAAGAGGGTGTAAAGGTGGCCATATACCCTTCGGTAGTTCCCCCAGACCAAGCTAACGAGGCTATGAAAGACCTTGAGAACATGATATTCGGAGAGGAGTGATGACGAAGGTAGCCGTATGCGGAATTTTAGGGAGAATGGGAAAACGCATAACGGATATAGCCCTCTCGGACGCCGAGGTGGACATAGTGGGCGGGGTAGAGCACCCCGATTGTATAGCCACAAAAGACTTGGGCGAGGCCTTGAGCGTTCCGGAGCTGCGGGGTAAGCTTCTCACCCACCGCCTTGAAGACCTGCTCACCGATACCGACGTGGTGATAGAGTTCTCCGGCAACCCTACGGCGGCAGTATCCCACGCCAAGCTCTGCGCCCTGAGCCTGAAGCCGATAGTTATAGGCACCACCGGGTTCACCCAGAGGGAGCTGGAAGAGATAAGAGAGCTGGCTAAAGAAGTGGCGGTTCTGCTCGCTCCCAACATGAGCCTGGGGGTGAACCTCCTCTTCAAGCTGGTAGAGATAGCTACGGAGGTCTTGAAGGATAAGAGCTTTGATATAGAGATAGCGGAGATACACCACCGCTTCAAGAAGGACGCACCCAGCGGGACGGCCGTAAAGCTGGCACAGATAATCTCAGAGAAGATGGGAAACGCCCGGCCGGTCTACGGTAGGGAAGGAGAGGCTCCCAGGAAGGAGGGAGACATAGGGGTTATGGCTCTCAGGGGTGGAGACGTGGTGGGAGACCACACCGTATTCTTCCTGGGCTTCGGGGAGAGACTTGAGCTGACCCACAGGGCTACATCTCGCGATACCTTTGCCAAGGGAGCCGTTGAGGCTGCCAAGTGGGTGAAGGACAAACCGGCGGGTCTTTACAGCATGTTTGACGTCTTAGGTCTTTGATGAGAGATAAAGACCTGCAAAGGTTAGAGTTCTTCAAGGTAAAAGAGAAACTAAAGAGTCTCACCCGTTCGCAAGCCACGCATCGCTTAATAGACGAGCTTTCTCCCATAACCCACATTGACACCCTAAGGCAGGAGTTGGAGATAGCGGAGGTCTTCCTTGAAGAGGGGGACAAGATATCCCTATACGAGTTCGGGGATATAAGGGAGCTTTTGAGGAGGTCTAAGATTGAAGGCTCACTCCTGTCCGTTGAGGAGCTTCTTGAGATTAACAGAGTTCTGAAGCTTATAAAGGAGCTTAGAAGGAGTGTCGGTTCTCTGGTGGAAAGGTATCCCAAACTGAGGGTCGTATCTTCCAAACTGCACCTGTTCTCCGGACTTGAGAACCTGATAGATACCTCCTTAGACAGGAGGGGTTTCGTAAAGGACGAGGCGAGCCAAGAGCTGCTCAAGGTAAGGAGGGCCATCAGGGGTGTAGAGAAGGATATAATGGAGCGCTTGGAGAGTCTCCTGCGCAGGCCCGACGCCGACGCCGTCTTCTCCGACAAGATAATAACCATCAGGAGCAACAGGTACGTGGTTCCCGTAAAGACGTCTCAGGTCAAGAAGATATTCGGCATAATACACGGCACATCGGCTTCCGGATACACCACCTACGTAGAACCCCAGTTCGTTATACACCTCAACAACAAGCTCACGGAGCTTAAATCCGAAGAAGAGGAGGAGGTAAGGAAGGTCTTAAAGAAGCTGACCTCTTACGTAAAGGACTTCTCCGCGAAGATAGAGGAGAGCTTCAACGCACTGCTTTACGTAGACCTGCTTAAGGCGAAGGCGGAGTTCGCCAAGCTGGTGGACGGCAGATTCCCCAAGATAGGTGAATGGATAGAGCTAAGGGGTGCCAGACACCCAATCTTATCCCTTATAAAGAAGGAAACCGTCCCGGTGGACATACTTCTCAAAGAAAAAAGGGGATTGATACTTACCGGACCCAACACGGGTGGGAAGACCGTATCCCTGAAGACCCTCGGACTAATCTCCGTTATGTTCCAGAGCGCCATTCCCGTTCCCGTGCAGGAGGATAGCTCTCTGCCGGTGTTTGAGAGGGTGTTCGTTGACATAGGGGACGAGCAGAGCATAGAGCAGAGCCTTTCCAGCTTCTCCTCTCACATATCCAACCTGGCCCAGTTCTTCGGAGAGGTTGATGATAGAAGCTTAGTTCTTCTGGACGAGCTGGGCGCCGGAACGGACCCTATGGAAGGCTCGGCCTTAGCGGTGGGGATACTTGATTATTTGAAAGATAGGGGTGCGTGGGTGTTCGCCAACACCCACCACACGCCCGTAAAGCTCTACGCCGTCAACTCCGATTACTTCGTGCCCGCCAGCGTTCTCTTTGACCCCGTGAGCTTGAATCCCCTCTACAGAATAGCTTACAACTCCGTTGGGGAGAGCATGGCCTTTGAGATAGCCCAGGCTTACGGCATGCCTAAGGAGGTTCTGGAAAAGGCCCGGGAGCTAATCGGCAACTTGGGAGAGTCTTACCGAGAAGCTACAAAGCAGCTCTCCCAGTATGTCAGAGAGTACGAGACAAAGCTCAAAGAGCTGGAGCTTAAGGAAAAAGAGCTACAGGAAAAGCTCCAAAAGTACGAGGGGCTTCTTAAGGAATACGAAGAGCACAAACGGAAGGCCTGGAAGGGCGTGTATAAAGAGGCCAAGGACTTCCTGCAAAAGCTAAAGGCTCAAGCAGAAGAGCTCAAGGATACCGGTTCCCAGCGGGAGCTGAGCGAGCTTATAGAAGAGGGAGAGAAACAGCTAAAGCTCTTCGCCAAGAGGGAAAGGCCCCGCCTATTTGTGGGCGACAGCGTCAGATTCATGGGCAAGGAGGGCAGGGTGCTAAAGATAGAGGGAGAGAGGGCTTACGTAATTCTGGGCTCTATGAAGTTCTGGACCAATTTAGACAACCTTGAGAAGGTAGAGAGGCCGAGGATAAAGCTCCCCGCCAAGCCAAAGAACGCTTCTCCCAAAAGCTCCAAAGAGATAGATATAACCGGACTGAGCGTTGAAGAGGCAAAGTTCGCCTTGGAGAGATTCTTGGAGGAGGCCTACAGCGCTGGCCTCAAAAGCGTAAAGGTAGTGCACGGTATAGGAACGGGAAAGCTCAAGGAGGCCACGAGGGAGGTTCTCTCGGGTTCGGAAAAGGTCAGGTTCTTTAGAGAAGCATATCCCAACGAGGGCGGAAGCGGCGTAACGGTAGCCTACTTCCGCTAATGGTTTTTGTGGGTAAAGTAGAGGGCCAAGGATATGCCCATGGAGCCGAGGGAAAGAAAGAGCAAGTCTAAGGGCTTTTCGTAGTCCATGTCCACGGCATGTTTGAAAAATACCACTATCAGCACCATTATCACCACACGACCCAGCTTCGTCTTGAGGTCCTCAAGGCTGTTTATAAAGAGAACCTTGGAGCTCTTCGGGTCCGTCTCGGCCACGTCTATCTTTGATATGAAAAGCTCATACAGACCCAAAGAAAATATAAGCAAAAAGGTGGCTATCAGGAACATGTCTATTGAGGCTATGGCGGCGGTTAAGAGCTTCTTCTGGAATATGGAGTAATCAAGGGTCTTGAAGAGCTTGATGAGTGGGAGGAATATCTCCAAAAGTCCGGCGATGAAGAGCACCACCGAAGCCACTAAGGAGCTGAGAACCGCCAGCAGAACCAGAAGCCTTGACTTCCAGAGAAAGCTCTCAAATATGTGCTCCAACCTGTTCATGGGCTTAACTATGTTAACATCACAGACCTACAAAGGAAAGGATTTCTTCCTTGAATATCACCCCCAGAAAACAGCCCAGCGATAGAAAGGGACCGAAAGGTATAACGAACTGGAGGTTCTTATTCTTAATTAGAAAGGGCAGGGCGTAAACCAGTCCCAGAAAGCTCCCCAACATCAAGGCGGAGGCAACTCCGTAAACGCCGGCGAAGGCACCTATGTAAGCCAAGAGCTTCACGTCCCCGAAGCCCAAGCCTTCCATCTTCCTGAACTTAACGTAATACAGGTATATGGACAGGGGAATGCCCAAGCCCACCAACGCACCTACGAGGCTGTCCAAAGGCGTTATATCCGTCCTGATAAAGGAGGCGGCCAAACTTATGAATATACCCGGAATGTTTATCTCATCTGGAAGTATAAAGAGCTTCAGGTCTATCACGGACATAACGAGCAAGGAAGAAAAGAAAGCGTAATGCAGGAAGGCTTCCAGAGAGAGGTTCCAGTTCCAGAGGCACAGGACGGCCAACAGCCCCGAAGATAGCTCTATCAGAGGGTAAAGGGGGGATATCTTCTCTTTACAGTCCCTGCACCTACCCCTCAGAATTAGGTAAGAGAGCAAAGGTATATTGTCGTACCACCTAATCCTGCTGCCGCATTTGGGACACGCCGAAGGCGGACTTATTACAGACTTACCTTCCGGCAATCTGTGTATAACCACGTTGTAAAAGCTACCCAGTATCAAGCCCACAACGAAGGCGATTGCGTACTCCATCGGTCAATAATATCTTAATAAGGCTCATAGGAGGTGGTTCTTATGAGGTTTATAATCGCTTTCCTTTTCTTAGTGCTCGGGTTTGCCTTCTCCGAGCCGGTTCAGACGCAGATAACTTACGAAGGTAAAAGCCTAAGGTTGAACGGGGACCTGGAGATTCCTGAAGGAGTGAGCTTGCAAGATAAGCCGGTGGTGCTGCTGGTGCACGGCCTATTCCAGACCCACAAGATGAGGGAACCCATAGGTGTGCAGAGGGAAGCCTGGCTCTCCGAAGGATATCCGGTGCTGGGGATAACCCTTTCCTTGGGAATAGATGACAGGAAGGAACCTTACGCCTGCGATAGGCCTTTAGACCACGATTACTCCTTGAATCTTAAGGAAATAGGTGTATGGGTTAAGTGGTTAAAGAACAGGGGTGCCAAAAAGATAGTCTTGGCGGGACACTCCTTCGGTGGACAGCAGGTAATCCTCTTCGCTAAGGACGGCAAGGACAGAGCCCTTGTGGGTGTGATGGCCTTAGCTCCGGCTAAGGGTTTGAAGAGGGAACACCCTCTCTTAGAGAAGGCGAGAAGGCTCGTTCAAGAGGGCAAGGGCAAAACCCTGCTAAGGACGAACTTCTTTTACTGCAAAGAGGCACAGGTTTCCGCAAGAACCCTGTGGAGCTACTACGGTGAAGACAGAAACATAGGTAAGGCGCTGGACAATATATCCCTACCCACCTTGGTGGTAGTGGCGGCCCTTGACGAGAGGGTATCCGAGCTTGATAAGTTCTTAGAGCCTTACGTCAAAAAGAATGAGAGGGTAGAGGTAAAGGTGATTGACTTTGCAGACCACTTCTTCAGGGACTTGGCAGCCGAGGACTTGGGCGCAATAACCTTAGATTTCCTCAAGAGGTTCTGAAGGCGTGGATATAGATTTAGAGAGACTCAAGAAGATACAGATAGAGTGCTCCAAGAAGGTCTTGGGCAGAGACGACTTTGAGAGAGTGGAGACCGTAGGTGGAATGGACGTGACCTTTGAGAAGATAAAGGAGAACCCTACGCGCGCGTGGGCGAGCCTCGTGGTGGTGGAGCTCGGTACCTTAAAGCCCGTATATTCCTGCTACGTGGAGGACGAGGTAAGCTTTCCCTATATACCCACCTTCTTGGCCTTCAGGGAGTTGCCCATACTCAAAAAGCTCTACGAGTCCGCTCGGATAAAGCCCGACGTATTCTTTATAGATGGCCAAGGATTGGCACACCCCCGCAGGTGCGGGATAGCCTCCCAGTTCGGTGTTGAGACGGGAGAGGTGAGCGTAGGGGTAGCCAAGACCAAACTGTACGGATACTACAGGGAACTCGGCACATCTAAGGGGAGCTACTCTTACCTAAGGGCCAAGGGTGATATAGTGGGTGCGGCCGTCAGGACTAAGGATAACACGGCTCCCGTTTTCGTCTCCGTCGGACATAGGATATCCCTAAACAGCGCTATAGAGCTTGTGTTGAAAACCTCTAAATACAGAATTCCGGAGCCTACCCGGCTCGCTCATAACCTGCTACAGAAGGTCAGAAGGTCTCACGTGCCGTAGATTAGAGCCAAGAGGTCTTCCTCCTCCACGCCGGGAAAGAATATGTCTTCCCTCCTTAGGAACTCCCTTACTTTCCGGAGAATATCCTCTTTCGTAAACCTCACTCCCGCAAGGCTCCTCTCTATCTCACCGAGAGAGGATTTGGGTGTGAGCGTAAAGTCTCCCCATACCTTCACGGAGACGATTAGCTCTCCGTCGGTTATCACCTCACCTCTGAGAAGCCCTCCCTTAGCCTTATGGACGGCGGTTCTGACATGAAGGCCCTCCTTTATCTTTATCGTCCTGTGCCTCCTTCCCGTATCTTCCAAGAGTGTCTCCTCTGAGGTGAACTCCTCCTTAAGCCGGTCTGCCAGCTCAAAGACTTCTTCGCTTAGCTTACCTTCACCCTCAAACTCCAAAATCTTACCGAACTCCTCTATCAAGAGTTCTTCCACCTCTTCGTAGGAAGGGAGCCTGCCCGTTTCCCTTTCCACCCAAGATATGCCCTCTTCAAGGCTCCTGTAGAGCTTATCCCTGAACTTTTCCTCGGGCACCTTAAATACCTCTGACATGAGGCGGGTGTTGAAGCGCAAGAGCAGTCCGCCCACGAAAACGAAGCACTCACCTATATCGGCCGCTCCCTGTCCGGAGATTTTTCTTCCTGTGGATTTGACCACTATGTCGTTTATCGGCCTGTAAGCGGTCTCTACGCCCAATCTCTCGTAAGTTCTTATAACCGGCTGAGAGAGAACACGGTAAGCTTCATTTACCTTGAAAGGCAGCTTAGTTCTCTTTCTGCTTACTATCAGCTGGTAGAACACTTGATTTTCATCTAAAAGAACCGTTCCACCGCCCACCTCCCTCCTGATTACCGGAATTCCCAGCTCTGTGCACCTCTTTAGGTCAAGTACCTCTTGGGTCCTATCAAAGTAGCCCACGCTTATGTATGTCTCTACAGGAGAGGTTATGACGAGTCCCTCGTATCCCAGTCTGGCAAGGGCGTGGAAAAGGGTTATGGAACGGAGATTGCCTACCTTACCTACCCTAAAGAGCTTCATTTGCACCTTTCAAAGGACAATTCTTCTATACCTATCAGGTGGGCGTACCTTACCTGGGTTCTGTCAAGAACCTCCTTTATCTCCTCGTCTCTTTCGGGATTTTTCAGGTTAATAACGAGGGTCTTCCTCTTATCTCCCCTTACGCTGACGTTGCAAACGGGAAGGTTTTGCTCTTTCGCTTCTTTCTTTACCAAAGACGGCAGTAGCCCGCGCTTCACGTAAAAGAGCTTCTCCTGTGTATCTAAAATCTTGAAGTAGGTTTTATAGTATTCACCGTACTGGGGTTCGTTGTAATCCAAATACTTCTGTCTCAGGACGTATAGAGGGTGGCCGAAGCTGTTGAGCTGGTCTATCACCTCGGTGGAGTGGTCTCCGCGGCGAATCTTCTCGTCTAACTTGTCTAATCTCTTGTTTATTTCCTCTACCAGCTCCTTGTCTTCCTTCAGCTCTTGCTTGGATATCTTAACTTCCACACCGAAAGACGCTATCGCAAACAGTGTAAAGACAAACGTTAAGAGCTTCATACCTCCAAAATATGTTAACAGATTCTCGGCAGCAGTTCGCCCGACGGTGGTTCCATCAACCTCTTGGTGCCGTAAGGTGTCTTAAGAACCACCCTGCTTCTTTCTCGGGAAACCACCCTTCCTATTATCTGTGCACTTCTACCCTTGGGGTGGCTCCTTAGAATCTCTAATAGCCTCTCCGCATCGCCTTCCTTGACCGCAAACACTATCATCCCCTCGTTGGCCAGGTGGGTAGGCTCAAAGCCCAAAAGCTCGCACAGGCCTTGAACCTCGCTCTTTACCGGTAGGTTCTCCTCCTCCACTTCAATCTCAACCCCCGACTGCTTAGCCCACTCATTGAGAACTGCCGCCAGTCCGCCTCTGGTGGGGTCTCTCATCGCACTGGGTTTTACTCCTTCCCTTAGAACCTCCTCAACCAAATCCCAAAGCTGCGCACAGTCGCTCTGGAGTTCCGTATCAAAGTTCATACCTTCCCTTTCGGCCAGTATGCAGGCTCCGTGGTCTCCTACACTTCCGGATACCAGTATCACGTCCCCCTCCTTCAAGTTGTGAGCGGAGATGCCGGGACATATAACTTCCCCTATACCAGATGCATTTATAAAAATCCCGTCCGCGCTTCCCCTCGGAACCACCTTCGTGTCCGCCGTGATGAGCTTCATGCCCGCCCTTTGGAGTTCGGAAGCCATGCTGCCGAGTATAAGCTCCAGCTCCTCCACGGGAAAGCCTTCCTCTAAGATGAAACTGCAAGACATGTACTTAGGTCTCGCACCCATGACGGCCAAGTCGTTAACCGTTCCCGCCACCGCAAGCTTTCCTATATCTCCCCCTTTGAACCTGTAAGGGGACACCACGAAGCTGTCCGTGGTGAAGGCCAATTGGCCCTCAAAGTTGACTACCGACGCGTCCTCCATCTTGGCCAGAATCTCGTTGGAGAGGTGCTTTAGGAAGACGCTCTCTATAAGCTTCTGGGTTTCCTCTCCACCGGAGCCGTGGGAAAGGGTTATAACCTTCAAAGCTAACACCTCCTAATGGGTGGTGCATACGGAACACACATCAAAGCTCCGCAAAATCAACGCGGCCACCTGGGAGCTTTTCAGCCCTATCAGCGCCTTCTCTACCACCCCGAGATGCCTATCGTCTCTGGGTCCCAAGTTCCACACGGTAGGTGTGATTATATCGTAGCTCTTGATAACTCCCTTGCGAATCTCTACCCTGTGAATCAAGGTTCCCCTTGAGGCCTCTATCACCGAAAGGCCTTTACCCGTAAAGCTCTTGGTATCAACCTTAGGCTCTATCCAGCTCTCTTGAGATAGGTTTATCCTCCTTATCTTTTCTAACACCTCCTTGCACAGGGTAAACACCTCGTCCATGCGTGCCAGCACCCTGACCATGAAGCTGTCTCCCATCTCCTTGAATAGGGGGTATATCCTCCTGTTGTGGGTCGCTATCTGACGGGCGAGGGGACCCGCCTCGTAGGGCAAGCCGTTGTAGCGAACCGACTTGGTCCAGGTGTAAGCACCTTTGTCCTTAGAGAAGAAGGTGTTTACCTCGCTCTCCTTCACCTTCTCTATGTGGAACTCCCATCTCTTTTTTTGCTTCTCTCCCGAGAGGACGCACCCGTAGGGCTCTCCGGCCGCTATAAACCTACCGTAGCTCTTGCCCAGACTATCAAGTCCCAGCTCCCGGCACAGTCCTATGAATGAGCTTAGGTCTCCGCCCACCTCTTTGAGAAAACCTTCCCCTCGCAGGCTGAGGTATTTCTTTTCCTCCATTGCCACCAGTCTCTTCAAAAAGAACTCAAGAACCTGCAGAACCGAGGACTCGGCTTTGAGCAGCTCCGTATCCATGGGGTCAGAGGTGATTCCTCCGGGAACGGCGTAAGAGCTGTGAGGCCACTGACCGGCAAAGGAAGCGAGGGCCTGCAGCGCCCAGTTGCTTGCCTTTATCCCGTCCCTCCAGGAGCTTCCCCTCAGGGGTAGAAACCTTTGGGGAGTTGATTGGGTAAGTCTGAAGAAGTCGGGCATAAGGTACACGTAGAACCATCTCAGGTGGTTCTGAATCTTCTCAAGGGAGAGGGTTATGTCCCTTATCAGCTTAGCCTTTTCGGTCAGCCTCACCTCCACACCGGCGTTGATGTAAGCGTTTTCTATGGCACGGACGGTTGCAATCAGGTGAGCGTGCCCGCATATACCGCACACCCTTGGGGTTATCACGAGCGCGTCCAGATAAGGCCTGCCCGGGAGAATCTCCTCAAAGCCCCTGTAGCTGGGCGCTATAACGTAGGCGTCCTTTATCGCTCCCCGCTCCCATACCAATTTCAGCTCCACCTCTCCCTCTAAGCGGGTCAGCAGCTGCCTGGATACCCTCATAGTCCAAACCCTAATTTTAGTTAAAATATCCCTCATGTACTCCCTGAGAATGGCAGAGTCTATAACGGAAGGACACCCGGACAAGGTCGCCGACCAGATAGCCGACGCTCTACTGGACGAGTTTATCAAAAAAGACCCCTACAGTAAGGTGTCTTTGGAAATAATGGTCACCACCGGTCTGATTTTGGTCGCCGGTGAGCTGTCCACCGAAAGCTACATAGACATACCCAAGGTGGCCAGAGGTGTAGTAAAAGATGTGGGATACACGAGGCCGGAGCTGGGCTTTGATGCGGATACCTGCGCGGTGATAACCACCATAGACGAGCAGAGTCCGGAGATAGCTCTGGGCATGTCCGCCGAAGGAGCGGGAGATACCGCCATAGTGGTAGGATACGCCTGCGACGAGACCGAGAGCTACATGCCTTGGTCAATAACCTTAGCCCACAGGTTGACCCGTAGGCTCTCAGACCTGCGTAAGATGGGCAAGTTTCCCTTTCTGCGTCCGGACGGCAAGGTTCTGGTGGGAATGATTTACGAGGACGGCAAGCCCAAATACCTGAGGAGCTTGACCATGTATGTTCACCACGACCCCGACGTTTCCCTGCAGCTTTTGAGGGAGATGGTGATAGAGGAAGTGGTAAAGAAAGAGGTTCCAGAGGAGTTTATGACCCAGGATACTCAGGTTAAGGTGAATCCTACAGGCAGGTTCGTCATAGGGGGCCCGGTAGCGGATACCGGCCTGACCGGCAGGAAGATAGTTTCGGACGCGTACGGGGACATAGGCTTTTCGGGCGGAAGCTCCTTCTCCGGTAAGGACCCTACCAAGACGGACCGTTCAGGCTCTTACATAGCGAGAATGATAGCCAAGCACATAGTTGCCGCAGGGCTGGCGAGCAAGTGTGTGGTTCAGATAGGCTACGCCTTCGGTCTGACGGAGCCGGTTGCCTTTGATATAGAGACCTTCGGGACCAACAGGGTAGACAAGGATAAGATAAAGGAGAAGGTTCTTAGCTCCTTTCCGCTCAAGCCCGCGGAGATAATAGAGTTCTTGAAGCTGCGCCGTCCCATATACAGGCAGACCTCCTGCTACGGACACTTTGGCAAGAAGGGACTGCCCTGGGAAGAGCTAAGGTTGCTTGATAGTTTCAAGGAACTCCTTTAGGCTCATCGCCTCGGAGTCCTTTGGAGTCGTATAGAGTATAATCCTATCGTCGTCCCTGAGAACCAAGGCTTTAGAGAAACCACTTTTAAAGGCATAAAGAAGCGAGTGCTCCAAACTCCTGCTGACTAAGTCTCTGCCTACCCTGTAGCCGTATTCCCTCAGAAGGTTCGCCACCCTGTAGCCCAGCCTCTTCTCCTTAGAGGTATCTATAAGGAAGAAGTCCTTAGCTTGGAGCTTACCTCCCAGAAGGCTCTGCAGCCTGTCTATATATACGGCTCCTCCCGCGCCGGGGAAGCTCATGCCGAAAAGTTCCGAGAGCCTGTCGTACCTTCCACCGGAAGCTACTGGAAAGCTCAGACCCTCCGTGTGAATCTCAAAGACTATGCCCGTGTAATAAGGCAAATCCTTGACCTCTCCCAGGTCGTAGGTGAAATCCACTCCCCTTTCCCTTAGAAATTCCCCCAAGCTCTCCAACTCCCGAGCCTCCCTTTCAAAGCCGTGCTCTCTGAGCCGGGCGAGAATCTCCTTTCCTCCGCTCTGTAGGGGAAGCTCGGCAAAAAAGCCATCGGAGAACTTGTCGCGAAGATAGGTTATGTTCCTCTCCAACAGCGCTTTGCGTAAGGCTTCTCTGTCCCGCGCGTCGCAGTTTGCCAACACCTTTCGGTGTATTCCCACGTGGCTCACGCTAACGGAGAGATCCTCTACCCCCAAGGTCTGCAGGTAATCCACCACCGCCGATATGACCTCGGCGTCCCCCTCCACGTTCTTTACTCCCATAAGCTCTATACCCGTTTGGTAGCTCTCGTATCCCTCCTCGCCCGTAGAGACAATCCTGCCGAAGTAGAAGACCCTCTTGGGAAAGTCCAGCTCCCTTGAGGAGACCAAAGTTCTTATAGCGAGGGTGGTAAAGTCCCTTCTGAGGGAAATCAGCTCTCCACTGACCGTGTCCCTGAAGGTTAGGCTTTCCTTAGACCTCTCCCCTATGGAACTCTCCTGCTCGGAGTGTTTCTCAAGTATGGGAAGGTAAAGGTAATCGTAGCCGTAGCTCTCAAACACCTGAACCGCCTTCAGGAAGGAATCCTTTATGAAGTTGGACTCCCGCAGGGAGTAGATTCTCTCAAAGAAAGATAGGAATACCCTACTCATGCCTATCCTCTAACCTAACGTAAGAGAGTATATCCTTGAGGTCTATATACCTGTCCGAAGCGTTGACCAGCTCTATGGAAGAGCTTTCCTTAGTTGAAAGACACACCACCTCTTTGCCGAAGCTCCTTAGAACCTTCACCAGCCTCTCAAAGTCGCTGTCGCCCGAACAGAGAACTGCCACGTCGTAGTTGTCCTTGGTCAAGAGCATGTCTATGGCTATATCAACGTCAAGGTCTCCCTTGAGGCTTCCGTCCTTGAGATGTTTAACGGGCTTCCTGACCACGGTGATGCCGCTGAAGGCCAATACTTTATAGAACTTATCCTGCTTCTCGTCCTCCTCCCTGTAGGCCAGATAGAAGAAGGCGTTGTATATGTCGTAATCCCGTTTGAAGAAGTTGACCAGTTTGACTATGTCTATCTTGGCGTTAAGGAAGTTCTTCTGGACGAAGTAGAGGTTGGTTCCATCTATGAATATTCCGGCTCTTCTCTTCATTCCCTCAGTCGCCCACGGTGTACCAGACCCTAACGCCCACGGAGACGTGGGCGTTCCTCTGCCAGAGGGTCTCTACGGATATCACCTTTACCTTGTTGAGCCTTATCCATTCGTTTACCTGCTGCTCAAGGAGCTGTTCAAGGCTCTCATCTCTGAAAGGGGCCATCTTGCGGTGGAAGTCCTTAAATCTTATCTCCATTAAGTAATCTCCTCCTCGGAGACGGACACCACAACGCGGGCGGGCCTTATGACCTTCTCGTGGAGACGGTAGCCCTTTCTTATAACCCTAATTACCGTGTTGGACGGGTGGTCTGAGCTGGGCTGGGTCTCTACCGCCTCGGCGGTGTAAGGGTCAAACTCCTTGCCTTCTACCTCTATCTCGTATATGTGGTGCTTCTCAAGAATCCTCTTCAGTTCCCTGTAAATCATCTCCACACCTTGCAGTATGGAATCCTTATCCTCCGACGCCCGTCCCATCTCCAAGGCGCGCTCAAAGTTGTCCAAAATCTCAAGCACGTCCAAGGCCAGCTTCTCGTATCCGTACTTCTTCTGCTCCTCCAAGTCCCTCCTGTAGCGCTCTTTAAGGTAGTCTATCTCCCTTTGAAGCTCAACCGCCCTTGAGTTGGAGAGCCTCGCCACCTGTTCCAGCTTTTTCACCTTCTCTTCCAGCTCTCTGAGCCTATCCTCAAGAACCTCTTCCTCTTGCTCTTTAGATTCCTCTTCAGATTCCTTTAACTCTTCCTTTTCCATTTTCTCTTACCTGGTTAACCAAACCGCACATCAGTGCAGTCCGGTGCCGGGCTACTTGTATTGCGCCTATTCAGGCTGGAGATAATCCCGGCAGGCGCTATTTCCCCAGCCATAGTCCCTACCCCAGGTCGTAGGAACTCACGTCCCCCTACGGGGATTCTCCCCACGTCCCCTGAAATTAGTAAAGCTTTCAGGGGAGAGAGGCTCCTGGGAATCTTTTGCCTCTCAGGGAAGAGTGCAGTCAGCACCGCTAGCCTCAGTACTCGCCAGGGATTATACGAGCAGGTCTTAACCTTACCCGCAGCAGAGGTGTTCCTTCCCTCGGTTGACACCCCTACCGTCCCTGCCTCACACCGAGAGCTTTTACCATCTGCCTGAAGGAGTGCCTTGTAGTTCTTAGGCACTCTCTCAGACAACCCTAACCCCCTCCTCGCTATCACCCACGCCGAGGCTATGTCCTTGGTAAGAGACAGCTGAGGCGCATACTTGAGCATTCCTATCACACTCGTGTATGCAGGGTTTACCTCTTTGACAGCTACCCCGTATCTCCTTGCAAGATAGGCTATCCTCTCCTTTAGCTTCCTGTATGAGAAGTTGTGTCTTATCCTCCTTGTCTTCCTCCCCGTGTAGTCCCCCCTAAAGCCTCTGTTCTTTATCTTTAAACGCTCAAGGACTATTCCTTTCCTCTTCTCAAGAGCAAGCTTTATTACTTTGTGTGCATACTGCCATGCAAAGTAATCTCTCTTTGTCTTCTTGCCGTCCCACAGGTGCGGTGTGGGTATCTCTCCATAGCTTATGAGATTTCCGTCTTTACCAACCTCTACCCAAGCTATGTGGGAAGGGAAGGCGTTCAGGTCTATACCGATGGCTCCTTCATCAAACCTTATTTCTATCTCAGGCATAGGCTCTTCAAAGGTGATGTAGGCGTAGTATCTTCTTTCCCTTTTTTTGAGCCTTACCGAGTAGGGAGTGCCTTGAGTTAGGAAGCTCTCAAGGAGTCCCCATTTTTTGTGTGAGGTGATTAGCTCTGGGAGTATCCACTTCCTTGTTCCTGTGTTTACTCTCAGGTAATACTTGTCCTCTTTTTTGATGATTCTCAGGTTAAGGTTTCCGCCTTTAGACCTGTCTCCTCTTGAGTAGAGGTTGCCTTGTCTTTTTTCTCTCCATTCCCTCTTTAGTTCCGCTCTTTCCTTATCTGAGAGGTGTTTCTTAGAGAGCTTCTCAAAGAGGCTTTTGCCACCGAAGATGACTTTTTCGGGTTTGAAGCTGAGTTCTTTGGAGAGGTTGATGATGCTTTGAGCCTCTAAGATGGCGTCGTCCACGTATCTGGAGTTTAGGTTAAACTTGCTTTGGAGTTCTTTCTTGAGTTCGTTCCTTGTCTTTCCTTCCAGAAGCCTTTTATATGCGAACCTTGTGC
>JALWEG010000043.1 GCA_027014155.1 Aquificaceae bacterium | reverse complement strand
ATTTACTAATTTACTCCACAAATGTTTTCCGGTCAACTTCTATTTTAACGCCCTTACGGGCGACACTCCGTATCTCCTCCCTTACGGAAGGAGTCTTGGAGTGTTTTTTGAGATAAAACTACACGTGGCCTTTTATATGGAGAGGAAGAAAATAGTGAATATGGAAGTAACCGATGAAAGGACACATGATAGTCAGAGATCAGAGAAGCTCGTGGAGTAGGCTAAAGAGGAAGCCGAAAAGAAAATGGTAGCTGGAATGGTATGAAGGTAGGTGTAGAAAGACGTATGGAAAGAGAAGTATACTCGGCTCAGGAAAAATCTAATGCATTTTTTGGATAGAACAATTTTTGGCATAACAATTGCTACATTATTAAGTAGGAGGACAAAAGATGAAGATAGTGATAATCGGAAACGGGATAGCGGGAACAGCGCTGGTTGAGGAGATACTCCAAGAGACTAACGGCAAGGACGTAAGGCTACAGGTTTTCGGGGACGAGAAGTACATAGGCTACAACAGGATACTGATAACGGACGTCTTGGCGGGCAGGAAAACCCTGAGCGAGATATACATAAAGAGATGGCAGTGGTACGAAGAGAAAGGCGTTCGTCTTGAGGTGGGAAAGAAGGTTGACAGGCTCTTTCCCAAGAAGAAGCTCTTGGTGACCGAAGAGGGGGAGCTCTTCAGATACGACAAGGCTATAATTGCCACAGGTAGCAAACCCTTCATACCTCCCTCCATCAAGGGCACCGACAAAAAGGGAGTCTTCACCTACAGAACCGCAGACGATGTCTTCAAGATACTTGATTACGCAAGGGTATCGGAGAGAGCGGTGGTAATAGGCGGTGGACTGCTGGGCTTAGAGGTCGCCAAGGCTCTGAGGGACGTGGGGCTTGAGGTCTATCTGGTTCACCTCCTTGATACCCTTATGGAGCAACAGCTTGACAAGACCGCCAGCGACCTGCTCAAGAGAGACCTCGAGAACATGGGCATAAAGGTCCTCCTTGAGAGGAACACCAAGGAGATACTGGGCGACAAGAAGGCTGAAGGTGTTAGGTTCGCGGACGGAGAGGAGCTTCCCGCAGACTTCGTGGTGATAGCGACAGGAATAAGACCCAACGCCGAGGTGGGAGTAAACTCTGGGCTGAAGGTAAACAAGGGCATAGTGGTTGACGATTACATGGAGACCTCTGCAAGCGAGGTCTATGCGGTTGGTGAGTGTGTAGAGCACAGGGGACAGACCTTCGGTCTGGTAGCTCCCATAATGGAGCAGGTTAAGGTCTGCGCTCACAACGTAGTCCACGGCAACGATAAGAAGTACGAGGGTTCCACCACCTACGCCATGCTGAAGGTGGCGGGCATAAACCTCTTCTCCGCAGGGGAGTTCCTTGAGAAGGAGGGCGATGAGGTCATATCCTTCCTTGACAACGGAAAGAGCATATACAGGAAAGCGGTGGTCAGAGAGGACAAAATTGTAGGCACAATTTTGTATGGGGACATAAAGGGCAACAACTACCTCCTTGACCTGATTAAGAACGCCAAAGACATATCCGACGAGAGACCTTTCTTCCTCATAAAGCACATAGTCCCGCAAGACCTCACGGAGGTAGAGGAGCTAAAGGACACAGATATAGTCTGCAACTGCAACGCGGTCACCAAGGGAGAGATAGTCAAGTGCATACAGGAGGGCTGCAAGACCCTTGAAGAGATACAGGAGAAAACCAAGGCATCAACCTCCTGCGGCAGCTGTCAGGAGCTTGTGGAACAGATACTCAAGCAGTTCGTAAAGGAGAAACCCGAAAGGGTCAATAAGATTGAGGTTATAAAGAACGAGCTTCACCCCTTTGATGAGGAATTCAAAGAGCGCATGAAGAAGTACTTTGAGGACGGGAACTGGGAGAACATACCCGAGGACGATAGGGACGTCCGTCTCAAGTGGTACGGAATCTTTTACAGGAAGGCTACACCCGGCTACTTCATGGTGAGGATAAGGGTTCCCAACGGCAGGCTAACCTATGAACAGGCTAAGGTGGTCTCCCACCTATCGGAGAAGTTCTGCAGGGGCGAGGTGGAGATAACCTCCCGTCAACAGCTCCAGATAAGGTGGATAGAGCTAAAGAACCTACCAGAGATACTGGAGGCTCTCAGCAGCGTGGGACTCACCACTCTCCAGACGGGTATGGACAACATCAGGAACGTTACCGGAGACCCTCTCACGGGGCTTGCGGAGGACTCTCTCATAGACACGGTCAAGCTCTCTCAGGAGATAACCAAGGTTTTCCTCGGCAAGAAGAAGTACGCCAACCTGCCCAGAAAGTTCAACGTGGCGGTCTTAGGATCTCAAACCGACTCCATAAACGCCCAGTTCAACGATATATGCCTCTATCTCGCTGAGAAGGACGGAAAGCTGGGCTTTAACCTATACTTGGGAGGAAAGATAGGCTCCGGTGGACCCGTCAAGGGTGTGGACATGGACGTCTTCGTGGAGCCTCACGAGGCGCCTGATATATGCAAGGTCGTATTTGATATATACACCACCTTCGGTAATAGGGACAACAGGTCTAAGAACAGGCTCTTCTTCCTACTGCAGGAGTGGGGTGTTGACAGGTTCAGAGAGGAGATGGAGCAGAGGGTTTACAAGCCTCTACCCTCCAAGGGTCAAGACCTCGTGAACGCCAGAGGTGAGAGGGAAGGAATAATTAATCTCAGGAACGGCACCTTTGCGGTGTCCGCCATAGTCCCTGCGGGAAAGATAAAGGCTAAAGACTTCAGAACCGCCGCAGAGTTAGCGAGGAAGTACGGAAGCAGGGAGCTCAGGCTCACGGTCTACCAGAACCTATACATTCCCAACGTTCCCGAAGAGAACCTTGACGCACTGATCAAAGAGGAGTTCTTCCAGAAGTATCCCACCACCAGCTCACCCTTCATGACCCACCTTATAGCCTGTGCGGGTAGCGATACCTGTGGTTTCGGTGTGATAC
>JALWEG010000042.1:88330-106974 GCA_027014155.1 Aquificaceae bacterium | reverse complement strand
GGGGTGAAGAGCTAAAATAATTTGCGTAGGTGGAGAGCTAAAGGGGTGTGATGCCAGCCTCCACCTTGGTGGTAAAAAGTTTGGTAGTTGGTTAGGAGCGAAAGGATTTAGGGTTCACCCACCTAACGGGTGGTAGGGTCGGAGCGACCCGAACTAACGCCTGTGGAGAGAGCTCTGGCGGGGCTACCTCAAGAGAGGTAGTTAACCATCTCTCGTTGAAGCAGGAATCCCATGCGGGTCTTCCGGGTGGGGGTAATCTCTACCGGAAGCTCCTTCCGTAAGGAAGGAGAGGTTCACAAATAGGCCGTAGGTATATAATAAGCTCCCATGGATACGAAAGTTAGAGTAGGTTGGAGCATAACCCACCAGGAGTTTACGATAACGGACTACTACTACTTCTCCATACTGCAAAGGGAAGCTCAAAAAGCGGGCTTGGAGATAGACGAGGTGGACAGCTGGCAGGAACTGTCCGGCTACGACACCATAGTCTTCAATTATCCCGAGATACCCTTCACGGAACAGGAGGCCAAGGACGTAGAGAGGTGGGTCTGGGAAGAGGGCAAGAAGGTGATACTCTTGGGATACTACAAGAACGAAGACAGGATAGCCGATACCTGCAACACCTTAGCCAGAAGGTTCGGTATGGAGCTTAATTCCGACGAGATAACCGACGACAAGAGCAATCACGATGGAGACGCCTACTTCGTGGTCACGGGCAAGATAAGGAGATACAACAAGGACGACAAGAACGAGGTAAACGTAAGGAAGATACTGCTCCCCTGCACCGCTTCCATCAAACCCCTGTTTCCCGATACCAAGATAGTGGCCCGTGCGGAGGATTCTGCCGTTTCCAATCGGGACAATTACACCTTGCTCATCGCGGAGCAGATAGCTCCACCCAGCGGGGGATACTTCTGTTTGGCTGGCACCTGCGTGTTCTGGGACAACTATTCTATAAGGCTGTACGATAACTTGAACTTCGCTCTCAACCTGCTCCGGCATAAACCGCCGGCGAAGGAGATCCCCGGAAGAGGAAAGCCCGTAAGGTTCGGACTATGAGTTTAAAAGAGCTTCTTCAGAGTGCGAAGGAAGCCGCCCTGATAGGGGGTATAGTCCTTAAAGAGAACTTTAAAAAGGTAAAGGAAGGAAATATAGAAGAGAAGGCGGAGAAGGATTTCGTCAGCTACGTGGACAAGACCTCCGAGGAAAGGATAAGGGAATTCCTGAGCAAAAAGTACCCCCATCACACCGTGGTAGGAGAGGAGGAAGGCGCGAGCGGTCAAGGGGAGGAATACCTATGGTTCATAGACCCATTGGACGGCACCAAGAACTACATAGCCGGCTTTCCCATCTTTGGCGTGTCCGTTGGTTTAGTCAGAGAAGGCGAACCTTTGGTGGGAGCCGTTTACCTGCCGGCCTTTGACACCCTCTTTTACGCGGCCAAAGGTCTGGGAGCCTTTAAGAACGGCAAGCCTATAAGTGTAGGCGAGACACGGAACATAAGGTATTCCGTGATAGCCTACGGCTTCCCTTCGCGTGCCCACAGGGATTTGGATACATACTGGAAAATTTTTAAGGAGATATTTGATAAGGCGGCTGCCATGAGGAGACCCGGGGCCGCGGCGGTTGATCTGTGCTTCGTGGCGGAGGGTTCTTTCGGAGGACTCACCGAGTTTGAACTCAACCCATGGGACGTGGCCGCGGGTATAGTTATCCTGAAAGAGGCGGGAGGGGATTACCACCTGACGAAGGGACTGAGCAGGAGAACGGATATAATAGCTTCTAATGGTAGGCTTCAGAGCTTCCTGCAGGAGGTGGTTGAAAGGTATCTGGAGGATTAAATGAAACTCCTCGTGCCCGTTGACTTCTCGGAAATCACAAACCCGGTGCTCAGGCTGGCGAAGGAGATTCTCTTAGCCCACGGAGGAGAGGCACTTCTCTTGAACGTGGTATCCCCGGCCATTTACGTGCCCTATCCCGAGACCCTGAGCTTTGACATGGTCAACGTCCAACTGCTTCAGGAGATAGAAGAAGAGAGCAGGCGCATCTCCGAGGAAAAGCTTAAAGGGCTGGTTAGTTTCATGAAGCCCGTAGGGGCCAGCTACAGGGTCAGGTTGGGAGACCCCAGAGACGTAATCCTGGAAGTGGAGGAAGAAGAGAAACCGGACATGATAGTTATGGGGAGCCACAAGAAGGGTTTGGTTGAGAGGATACTTATAGGCTCTACCGCTCAAAAGGTGGCAAAGCACTGCAAAAGTCCACTCTTTATCCTCAAGGGGAAGGAACCCGAGCTAAGCAAGAGGGTGCTGGTAGCTTATGACTTCTCCAAGGTATCGGAGGCCATGCTCAATTACCTGGTTGAGTTCTTAAAGCCCTTCGGAACCGAAGGCATAACCCTGCTCCACGTGGACGAGCCTATAGGACTTCCCTTGGTAGAGAGGCTGGGAGAGGAGATAGAGAGCCGCTACTCCCGCAAGAAGGAGGAGTATCTTAATTCTTTAAAAGAAAGGCTTGAGGCGGAAGGCTACACCGTGCAAACGGCCATAGTGAAGGACTCCGACGTGGCCAGAGGAGTGAAAGAGTTTGCACAAAAGGGGGATTACGGTTTTGTGGCCATAGGGAACAAGGGACTTTCGGGACTCAAGAGGATTTTGATGGGAAGCAACTCGGGCAGGCTGATAGACCAGCTGGAGATGTCCATATTCCTCTTTAAGGAAGGGGGCGCTTGATGGGGTTTATCCTTCTTCTCACGCTGTCGCTACTCTCTTTGAGTTTTAGCGGGGTCTACTACGATTACGCCATGTGCTCTTACCTCAAAGAGAAACCGAACGTGGCGCTCTACTACTGCTACAAGGCCATTGATGAGAGACCTACCCCGTCCCTGTATATGGACACCATAAGGTATCTGCTCTCCCTTAAAAGAACGGAAGACGCCTTAGGTGTGGCTTTAGAGTTCAAAGAGAGATTCCCCGACAGCCGGGACGCCTACATGAACCTATACAGCGTGTATCGCTTGAGAGACGATAGGGAAAGGGGGCTTGAGGTTCTCAAAGAGGCGAGCCAAAAGTTCCCGCAGGACAGGGAAATATTAGCTTTCCTTGCGGAGGAGCTTATAAAGTCGGGAGATATCGGCGAGGCCGAGGGGGTTCTTCTGAAGCTTATAAAGGCAAATCCGAGGAATCCCTTCCCCTATTACGTCTTAGGACAGATTTACAAGAGCAAAGGCCAACTGGACAAGGCCATAGAGTACCTGCAGAAGGCCTTAGAGCTTCACCGTACCTTTGAGGCGGCCTTCAGCACCTTAGGAAAGATATACGAAAGCAAGAGGGAGTTTTCCAAGGCGGAGGAGCTATACAAGAGCATACTCAAGATAGATAAGAACAACAGAACCGCCCTTGAGAAGCTGGCAAAGCTTTACCTGATTGAGGGAAGAACCGAAGAGGCCGAGGAGCTTTACGAGAGGTTGCTAAGGCTATATCCCGGAACCCAGAGCTACAGAAGGGATTACGGCTTTACCCTGCTCCAGTCGGGACACTACGAGGAGGCAAAAAAGGTCTTTGAACAGCTCTACGAGGAAAACCCCGATGACGTGAATATAGCCTTCTCTTATGCGGTGGCCCTGGAGCTGTCCGAGGATAAGAAGAAGGCAAAAGAGATATACGAGAGTCTGCTGAGCAGGTTTCCGGAAGCACCCAAGGTTCTTGAGAGATTGATATCGGTATCTATAGATTTAGGGGATTACAAGAGAGCGCGGGAACTGCTCAAGTGGGCCGAGAAGTTAGACCCGCAGAATCCCGTCTTTTACTCCCTGGAAGCGGACCTGCTCCAGTCTCAAGGGAGGTACGAGGAGGCTCTGGAGGTTTTAGAAAAGGCACTGAAGCTGGACGACAAGGATTACAGGCTATACTTCATGAGGGCCATAATATTAGACCGCTTAGGCCGCATAATTGAGGCGGAGGCCAGCCTATTGAAGGCCATAGAGCTAAATCCCTACGAACCTGACCTCTACAACCACCTGGGCTACTCTCTACTTCTATGGTACGGAGATGCGAGGCTAAAAGATGCAGAAAAGCTCATTAGTAAGGCTTTCAAGATGAAGCCCGAGGACCCCGCCATCATAGACAGCTACGCGTGGGTTCTGTTCCACAAGGGTAAGTACGAGGAGGCCCTGCAGTGGCTCATAGTCGCACTCAGATACGAATACCACGACCCCGTTCTGAACGAACACATGGGGGACGTGCTCAGAAAGCTGGGCTTTGAGAAGGAGGCGGAGATTTACTACAGAGATGCCCTAAGACTGCTTGAAGAGGGCAGACGGGGAGAGCCCGGACAGAGGGAGAGGATTCTGAAAAAGCTGAGGTAGTCTCATGAACCGAGTGCCGGACGAAAGAGGTTATTTTGAGAGCTTCGGAGGTAAGTTCGTTCCCGAGACACTTATGTTTGCCTTAGAACAACTGGAGGAGAGCTACAAAGAAATCAGAGAGGACGAAGAGTTTAAGAGAGAGCTCAGCTACTACCTGAGGGAGTTCGCCGGCAGACCGACTCCCTTATACTTCGCCCGGAGGCTTACCGACTACGTAGGGGGAGCCAAGATATATCTCAAGAGAGAAGACCTGCTTCATACGGGTGCCCACAAGATAAACAACACCCTCGGACAGGTCTTGCTTACCAAACGCATGGGAAAGAAGAGGGTAATCGCAGAGACGGGAGCCGGCCAGCACGGGGTGGCGACCGCGACCGCCTGTGCGCTGCTGGGGATAGAGTGCGTGGTGTATATGGGACAGGAAGACGCCCGCAGACAGGAGCTTAACGTCTTCAGAATGAGGCTTTTAGGAGCCGAGGTGAGGGTGGTAGAGAGCGGCTCAAAGACGCTAAAGGACGCCATAAACGAAGCTCTGAGGGACTGGGTATCCAACGTGGAGAGTACCCATTACGTCATAGGCTCCGTGGTGGGACCCCACCCCTTTCCGATGATAGTCAGGGATTTCCAAAAGGTGATAGGGGAAGAGACCAAAGCCCAGATTCTTGAAAAGGAAGGACGGCTTCCCAACGCCGTGGTCGCCTGCGTAGGCGGAGGCTCAAACGCCATGGGAATCTTTTATCCCTTCGTTGAAGACAGAGATGTAAAACTCATAGGCGTTGAGGCCGCAGGCTTAGGTTTGGATACGGGCAAGCACGCCGCTTCCCTGACGGGCGGCGATGTAGGGGTTTTGCACGGCATGAAGAGCTACTTTTTGCAAGATGAGGAAGGCCAGATTCTCCCTACCCACTCCATATCGGCGGGGCTGGACTATCCCGGCGTGGGACCCGAGCACGCCCTGTTGAAGAAAACTGGTAGAGCGCAGTACGTATCCGCCACCGACGAAGAGGCACTGGAAGGCTTCAAACTCTTGTCCAGAACCGAAGGTATAATCCCAGCTTTAGAGTCCGCACATGCGATTATAAAGGCAGTGGAAATCGCCAAGGACATGGGAAGGGATTCAATACTGGTGGTAAACCTCTCCGGCAGGGGCGACAAGGATATGCAACACGTCATGGAGCACCTGAAGGAGATTTGATTTCCGCTGCAATTGGGTGAGCTTTTCAAGGAATAGGTTATAAATTATATAAAGAGCTTTGGCGAGATGGATAGGTTAGAGGTTCTTCAACAGGTTCTCATTTACGACAAGATTCTCCGATTCAGTATAGACCTGCTTACGGGTATAAAGGGCGAGATAAAAGCGGACCTTGAGGAGACAAAACTCCTGGCCGAGAGTCTTCTTGATGAGGAAGAGAGGGAAAGGATAAAGAACTTCTTAAATTTCATTGAAGAGAGCTTTGTTCCCAAGCTGGAAGAGGTTTTAGACGGTATATACAGCGAGTACGAGGTCTTTAACTTTGATATAACCTTTCTGTCCAACGTTCCCGAGGAGCTTAAGAGGGAAATGGACAGGCTTGAGCTTATAAACTCTATAAATTACGGTCTGAATTTGCTAAAAGAAGAGCTTGAGAGAGCCATATGCGAAGCGTCAGAGGATTACGAGTGCGTAAAGGCCATACTTACCAGCTTCAGTATTTACAAGGATTTGATAGAACATACCCTGGAATTTAACGAAAAATTTGAAAAAGTTTGCTAAAGATAATAAAATTAAATCTACAATTCCAAAAAGGAGGGATTAATTATGGCGAAAAGAGGAAGGAAAAAAGGAGGTCCTCGCTATAAAAAGGTCAGCCTATCTTTACCCAAAAGGTTATACTTCGTGTTGAACGGTATAGCCATGGGCGACGATAAGAAGCTCAATAGGCTCATAAGGGGCATCCTTGAGGACAAGCTCATGGAGTCCACTTTGGCGGAGCTGGAACTCTACTTAGGTAAAGGAGAGGAAGAAGCGCCGCAATCCAAGGAAAAAGAGGAAGAAAGCACTGCCTCTTGATGCTCTCAAAGCGCCTACGGGGGTTGGTAGCCTACAAGACGGAGACCACCCCCGCACCTGTTAAGCTGTCTTCCAACGAACTACCCTTTGAGCTTCCTACCTCATTAAGGAAGGAGGTATCTAAGGAGTTAGAGAGGGCGCACCTGAATCGCTACCCTGACCCCCACTCGGAGGAACTAAAGGGGGTTTTAAGCGATTTTTTTGGTGTAAACCCCCGGAACCTGCTTTTGGGGAACGGCTCCGACGAACTAATTTATTACCTCAGCATAGCGGTAGGCGAGTTTGAACAGGGTATCTATACTCCGGTACCTACCTTTCCCATGTACGGCATATCCGCAGCCCTCTTGGGCAGACCTAAGCTTGAGGTTCCTCTGCAGGCAGACTTTGATATAGACTTGGACGCCTCTTTGGAGCTGTTGGAGAGCCGGGAATGCACCTTAGCCTTTTTCTCTTACCCCAACAATCCAACCGCCAACCTCTTCTCAAGGTGGAAGATTGAGAGGTTAAGGGACAGGGGACTCTTCAGCGTTATAGACGAGGCCTACTATCACTACAGCAACGACACCTTTGAAAAGGAAGCTCTCGTTAGGGAAGATACGGTGGTTCTCAGAACACTATCCAAGATAGGACTGGCCGGCATTCGCATCGGAATAATGATAGGCAAGGAGGAGGTGGTGGCCGAGATTGATAAGCTAAGGCTACCCTTCAATATAACCATGCCCTCTCAAGTTATAGCCAAGGTGGTTCTGACCAAAGGTAGGGACTTTATAGAGGAGAGCGTTAGCAAAATCTTGAAGGAAAGGGAGAAGCTCTGGAGAGCCCTAAACGTACTGGAAGGTGTGGAGGTGTTCCCCAGCGAGGCTAACTTTCTGCTCTTTAGGACTCACATAGACGCAGACAGAGTTCACAGGGAGTTAATAAAGGAAGGGGTGCTCGTAAGGGACGTCAGCCACCTGCCGGGACTCAAAAACTGCCTGCGGGTAAGTGTTGGCAGAGAAGAGGAAAACGAGCTATTCCTTGAGAAGCTAAGCCTCGTTATGAAAAAGCTCCTTTAGCCTGTCAGCCCTTTGAACGCCTATGAGCACATCTTTCACAAGCCCGTCCTCTAAGAGAACCAGAGTGGGCGTGGCCATTATGCCCAGCTCCCTGGCCAGTTGCAGGTTTTCCCTTACCGATACATCAATTTTTTTTATCCTCACACCTTTGAGCTTTGCCAGCTCCTTCTCCATAGCCACGCAGGCACCACACTTAGGCGAGAAGAAGTAAAGAAAAAGCCTACCTTTCGGGAAACCGCTCACCCTTCTCCCCTTGAGCCGGTTGGCCTTGTATACCGCAACGGCCTTTGTTATTAGAATGAGCAGGAAGAAGCCTACCAATACGAAGGCTATTGCCTTAATCGCTACCTCTAAGCTCATAGCTCAAACCTACCGCTCTGAAAAGCTCTTTGAGTTCCCTCTTGGAAAGGTCTCTCCACTTACCCACCGGCAGATTACCCAACTGAATGGGACCTACCGCTATCCTCTTGAGTCTTAATACTCTGTGGCCGAAGTTTCCCAAGTATCTCTTTACCAAATGCTTTCTCCCTTCATGAAACACTATCCTGAGAAGACTCCTGTTATCTCTGTAGGTGCGCAGAAGTTCCAGAGAGTCAGGTTTTGCAAAGCCGTCCTCTATCTCCCTGCCGGCTCTCATCTCTCTAAGAGTAGAGTCCCTCACTATGCCGGCGACCACCGCCAAGTAAACCTTGGGAAGCTTATACTTAGGGTGGAGTATCCTGTTTGCCAGCTCCCCGTCGTTGGTCAGAAGCAAAAGTCCTTCCGTGTTGTAATCAAGCCTGCCGACGGGAAATACCCGCTCGGGGATACCCCTTACGAGTTCCTTTACAGTCTTCTTGTTTTTGTCCTCCAGCGCGCTCAGGTAGCAGCAGGGTTTGTTTAGGGCTATGTATCTCTTCCTCTGAGGCTCTACCCTCCGTCCGAAGACCTCTACCTCGTCCTGCGCGGGGTTAACCTTGAAGGCCAAATCTCTGACAACCTTACCGTTTACCTTGATCTTACCTTCAAGAATTAGGAACTCCGCCTTCCTTCTGGAGGTTATCCCGGCTAAGGATAGAAACCTGTTTAGCCTGACCTTCATAAATCAAGGCGGCGCCCCAAGGAGGTGCCGCCTCAGGTTCTCGCAATTAGTATATCGCTATGACCTCAACGGCCCTCTGCTGGGGCTTTTCGTTGCCCAGCATGCTGGCCAGCTCTTCTCCGTAGCCCGTAATCTTTATCTTCTCTATGGGCAGTCCGTTCTTGACCAAGTAAGCGGCCACGTTCTGAGCCCTCCTGAGGGAAAGTCCGAAGTTATACTTGGAGGTTCCGGTGGTGTCCGCAAAGCCTACAACCACTATCTCCTTGATGTCTTTGCTCTTGATGCTGGCTATGAACTCGTCAAGTGCCGCCTTGGCATCGGCCTTGATGTTGAACTTGTCAAAGTCAAAGAGAACCTTGACTCTCTCCTGAGAGGTAATCTTGAGAGCCTCAATCTCCTTCCTGAGGTCGTCAATCTGAGACTGGAGGTCGCTCCTGAGCTGGTCTATCTTCTGGTTGACCTCGGCGAACCTGTTGTTCATCTCATCTCTGAGGTCGTTAATCATCTTCCTGTTTTCCTTGATAGCCTGGAAGTAGTTGGCGTAGCACTTGTCCAGCAGATACTTGGAATACACTTCCTTAGGGCTTCCGCAGAGGTCCTTTATCTCTGCAGAGGTAGATACTCCGCTCAAAGATAGAGCCGCCACCATCCCTATGAGAAACTTCTTACTCATCTTAAAACCCCCTTATAGTAAATTTACAGCGCTATCTTAAATTGTATCACTTTTTTTGAGCCTGCGCCGCTACTGAAAGCTATACGATAGAATACTTGCCATGAGGGTGCTCGTGGTAGAGGACGATTTAGACTTCCTTGAGCTTCTCAAGGAGCAGGTCTTGCGCTCGGGATTCAGTTGCGACGGGTGCCCTTCTGGGAGGGAAGCTCTAAAGCTTTTGAGGGATAGGGATTACGCCCTAATCTTGCTTGACCTCTTTCTGCCCGATATGAACGGCATGGAGATACTCAAAAAGGTAAGGGAAAGCTCCACACTAACGGAGGTGGTGGTCATTACCGGACACGGGACGATAAAGACGGCCGTAGAGGCCATGAAGGCAGGAGCGGCTGACTTTCTTACCAAGCCCTGCTCCCTGAGCGAGATAGATGAAGCTATCAAAAGATGTTTAAAGACGAGGGAGTATAAGAAGAACAGCCTTCTGTTGACCAAGAAGAGCAATACTGGGGAAACCTTCATCTTTGAAAGCCCCCAGATGAAGGAACTCTTAAAGAAGATAGAACAGATAAGCTGTGCGGACTGCCCCGTGCTCCTATCGGGGGAGACCGGTGTAGGTAAAGAGGTTGTAGCCCGTCTGATTCACAAAACGAGCGAGAGGGCCGATAAGCCCTTTGTGGCTCTGAACGTCGCTTCCATTCCCAAGGAGTTGGTGGAGTCGGAGCTTTTCGGTCATGAGAGGGGAGCCTTCAGCGGAGCGGATAGAGCCAAAGAGGGATTCTTTGAGCTGGCAGACGGTGGAACCCTATTTCTGGACGAGATAGGTGAGCTTGAACTACCGTTGCAGGTCAAACTTCTGAGAGCCATAGAGACTAAAAGATTCTTCAGATTGGGCGGAAGGAGGGAGATAGAGAGCGACGTAAGAATCGTGGCGGCCACCAACAGGAACCTAAGAGAGTTGGTGAAGGAGGGCAAATTCAGAGAGGACCTATACTTCAGACTGAACGTGGTGGAGATAGAGATTCCGCCTCTCAGATACAGGAGGGAGGATATACTTCCCTTAGCTTATCACTTTCTTAAGCGATTTGCGAGGAAATACGGTAAGGAGCTGGAGGGCTTTTCCCCTGGAGCCGAGGAGTTGCTCTTTAACTACCCCTGGAGGGGCAACGTCAGGGAGCTAAAGAACGTGGTAGAGAGGGCCGTTCTATTCTCGCAGGGAAGGCTGGTGGGTGAGTCGGAACTCTCCTGCCTGGTCCAGGTTCAGGGGGATACGGGTTCGGAGACCCTTGAGGAGATAGAGAAAAGGCACATCATCAGAGTGCTCCAACAGGTGGGTTTTAACAAGAAGAGGGCCTCTGAGGTGCTCGGTGTGCCCCTCAGAACCCTGTACAGGAAGCTGGAAGCTTACGGGATAAAGTGATGGAGGACATAAGGATAGGTCTGGGTTTTGATAGCCACGAGTTTGAAGAGGGCAAAGAGATACTCTTAGGGGGCGTCAGGATTGATTCTCCATACGGTTTGAGAGGGCACTCGGACGCAGATGCCCTGCTTCACGCTTTAACGGACGCACTCTTAGGTGCCGTAGGGGAGGAGGATATAGGAAGTCTCTTCAAGGATACCGACCCCCGCTGGAGGGGAGCCAGCTCCGAAATCTTCCTATCAGAAGCACTCAGACGCGTAAGCTCTAAGGGATACAGGATAATCAACATAGATTGCGTGGTGATAGCGGACAGACCCAAGATAGCTCCTTACAGGGAGAAGATTAGAGATAATCTGTCCCGACTGCTGGGCATAGGCAAGGAGCGCATATCCGTCAAGGGCAAGCGGCAGGAGGGTTTCTGCAGGGCCGACGGGCTGGCCTGCATCTGTAGCGTCCTTCTGGCGGGAAAGATATGATAGTGGGTGTAGGCGACTCTGACCTGCTACTCTTGGGTATAAAACCCCTGACGAAGAAAAAAAAGATTCTCCTAATGTCGGAGAACTCCCAGAAGCTTAAAGAGTTTCTTGAGAGCGTTGAGGACAAAGAAAAGGTTAGCCTCTTATACGGCAAAGCTTCCGACTTAGAAGTCTGGAGAAAGGTGAACCTGAGCGAAACCCAAACGGTCGTGATGCACCTTGAGGCGCGCAGATGCCTTGACGCGGTTCAAATCTTGAGAAACGTTTTATCTTACGCCGGGCAGATATTGGCCGTGCTTGACGAGCCATCGGAGCTTGAGAAGCTCCTTTACGAGCTTGAGGTGGAAGTGCTCAAGCCCTATGAGTTCCTATCCGGACGTCTGGAGGCTGTCGTGGAGGGCAGGGGCGTTTACAGGAGACTGGAATGCTTCGGCAAGGGGGAGGCGGTGGAGGTGCTGGTGGAAGAGTTTTCCCCCTTAGCCGGCATGCGCCTTAGGGAGGTAAGGCAAAGGGACTTCCGGATAGCGCTGGTGATAAGGAATGCGGAGGCCGTCCTACCCAAGGGAGAGCTGAGGCTTGAGGTGGGAGACAGGCTGTTGGTGGTGGGAAGGCCTCAAAAGGTAGAGAATTTCATACACAGCTTGGTTATAGGGGATTACAGATTTCCCCTTGAGTGGGGGGACAAGGTTCTGGTGTGCGGAGACGGAAAAGAGGTAAAGTACATTAAGGGAATCTTGGGAACGGGTAGGTTTGAGGAAACGAGATGCTCCGAAATAGACAGTCTGGACGGCTCCGTAGGAGCCGTGATTTTTAATAAAAAGAGGGAATCATTTTTCGGGAAGAACTACATTAAGCTCGCCTTTGAGAGGCTATCCGTGCCCTCCTTCTTTATGCAAGGAAGCCACCCTTACAGGAAGGTCTTACTATTTTTGGGAGAGGACGTTGAAGAGTTTACCTTAGTAAAATCCGTTAGTCTGCTGAGGTTCTTGAGCAACTCCCGAGCGGACGCCATCCTGGCGGTAAAACCGGAGATAAGCGCCGGAGATAGGGAGAGGGAAAGGATTGAAGAGGTTAAAGCTCTGGTGGACAGGATAAACGGAATCTACTCGCTGGCCTTGAACCTGATGGTGAAGGAGGGAAATCCCGTTAGGGAGACCTTGAAGCTGGTAAAAGATTACAACCTGCTGATTGTGGGCTACCAGGTGGGCAGGAGGAGTTCTTTCTTCTCCCCTTACTCTCCCTATCTGGTGGCTTCCAAAAGTCCCATAACCACCCTCCTGCTACCGGAGGTGGACGATTGAGTTTAGAGCTTAGCGTCCTCTCTCTCCTGCTGGGTGCCTTCTTCGCTCCCCTGTTTGCCAAGGTTCTGAAGATGCCGGTGGCCGTAGGCGAGCTGGTCTATGGACTCGCTCTGGGCCTGCTTTTGGGAGGGGGCATATCCGAGTCCCAGACGGTCGCCTTCCTCTCCGAGTTCGGATTCATGCTGCTGATGTTCCTGGTGGGACTGGAGATAGACTTTGACCTCTTAGAGGACACACCCAAGGGCACCATAGGCCTTTATTTGGGCTACTTTGGCGCCGTCATGGCTCTCTCTCTGACGCTCGTTCCTCTGTTGGGCTTCCGGGTGGGGATAGGCGCGGTTCTGTCTTTGGTTTCCGTTGGACTCGTATTGGTATCCCTCAGGGAAAGTGGCCTGATGGAGAAGGAGATAGGCAAGAGATTCCTGATACTGGGGGTGGTTGGCGAGGTCCTCAGTCTGGTTGTTATAACCCTGCTCCACAAGTTGGGAGAGTTTAGAGACTTAGAAAACTTCTTTAAAGACTTGCTCATAACCCTCCTCTTCTTCCTTGGACTGTTTATCCTCTTCAGAGCGGTCAAGCTCCTGCTGTGGTGGTATCCGGAGCTGATTGGGTTTATCTCATACGGAAGGGATACCAGCGCCGTAAGCATACGCCTCAGCCTCTTCGTTATGTTCTTCCTGAGCGTCCTCGCCCACGCCTCCGGCACCGAGAGCGCCGTAGGTGCCTTCTTAGGTGGAGCTATCCTCTCCTACTTCCTCAGGGATAAAGAGGAGCTGGAACACAAGCTCTCCGCCATGGGATACGGCTTTCTAATTCCCGTCTTCTTCATACATACGGGCGTTAAGATGGAGCTTTCCGAGTTCTCATACCATACCCTCAAGCTGAGTTTTGGCTTCTTAATCCTGATGCTCGCGGTCAGATACCTGCCCGCTCCACTGCTCCTGTTGGCCAGATTTAACCCTAAAGAGGTGGCTCTGCTTCCCCTGCTTCTGGCTTATCCCTTTACCCTTATGGTGGCCGGAGCGGAGATTCTCAATCGTATGGGCGTAATCGGCACAGAAGTTCACCTGGCTCTGATAATCTCCGCAGTTCTATCAACCTTAATCTTTCCCTGGATAGGGAAACCGGCCATGAGGAGACTCTGAGCCTCACGGGCACAGCTCTTAGTTTGAATCCCCACTCCTTGATGTAAGGATATAACCTCAGGAGCTTAACGGAACGGGCGCAAGGCGGTATCCCGTAGCCTACGAGAGCGTCGTTGTCCAAGGAGTAGGAATAGGTGTAGCCCACAAAAACGAAATCCTCTCCCAGTCCAGCACCGTGTCTTATGGACTCTATCGCCTCCCCACCTACCAAGAAGGCCTCCTTTAGAAAGAGGTCCTCCGACAGCCTCAATATCAGACCGTCCGTCTCTCCGGCCGAGTCCGAAGAGCTTTCTCCCAAAAGGAATAATCCATCGGAAGAGGGAATCAACACCCTGCCGTAATCGTATCCGTCGCCGCCCCAAACCCTGTAGTCTAAGAGTCTGCCTTCGGCGGAAAAGATCAGGAGCATGATGTCGCTGTTTCTTTCGGTGGGATACTCTGTTCCTCCGTCCCTGAACTCGGTTCTTCCTACGGCAAGAACCTTATCCCTCCAAACCTCTACAAACCTGAGGTAGTCCTTCCTGTCCGTTCCGAGCAGCCGGGAACTTAGCAGCCTTCCCGAGTTCTCATCAATCACCGCAAGGAAAGCGTCCCAGTTTCCCCTCGTGTCGCTCCTGCCGACCACAAAGAGCCTGCCTTTCAGGGAAGCCACCCCGTAAGCGTACTCTCTGCCGCCGCCGTCAAGCCTCAAAGCCCAAAGAGGTTCAAGCTCCGTGGAAAGCTTCACCACCAGTATGTCCCAATCGTTCGCCTCCCTAACGCCGCCCACCAGAGCGTAGCCCTCTCTGAGCCTTCTCATGAACCAGAGCATATCCCTGTGCCGGGTTCCCAGCCTGAGGGAGCGCCACCCACCGCCCTTCCAGAGCAGGAATATGTCAAAACCTCCCTCGTCCAGAACCACACCGCCGAACAGACAGGTGCCGCTGAAGCTCTCAACGGTGTAGGAGTAGCTCTCGGACTTGAGTCTGTAAAAATCACCCTCTACGCCCAAAAGAGCGTGATACGTTCCATCTTTATAGGTCCTGCCGGCAAGGCATAGGCCTGTGTCCGAGCGTGCTACGGCGAAGAAGGCCTCGTTGTCCTGACTCTGAAAGATGGTAAGCGTCTGGGAAAAGGAAAAACATACCGTCAGAATAAGGAAGAGAACTACCTCAGTCCGCAAGGCACATATCTATCTTACCCCTCTCCTCGTCCACGCTGAGCACCTTCACCCTGACCGAGTCTCCCAACCTGTAAATCTTACCCGTTCTAACTCCTACCAACCTGTGGGCCGGCTCGTCAAAGAGATACTCGTCGTCCTCTAAGGAGCCGATTCTGACGAGCCCCTCAACCAGTATGTCCTTTATCTCCACAAATATGCCGAAGGGAACCACGCCGGTGATTATTCCCTCAAACTCTTCCCCTATGCGGGACTTCATGAATCTGGCCTTCATTATATCTATGGCTTCCCTCTCAACCTGGTCCGCCAGCCTCTCCTGTTCAGAGAGATGAGCAGAGACCTCTTCCAGGTAGGCTACGCTCTCATCAAAGTCAAGAAACTGCCCCTTTATGGCCTTCTTGAGTAGCCTGTGCAGAACGAGGTCTGCGTATCTCCTTATGGGAGATGTGAAGTGGGCGTAATGCTCGGAAGCGAGGCCGAAGTGGCCGAGATTTACCGGACTGTACTTGGCTCTGTTCATGGCCCTCAACGTTAAGAACCTAACTAAGTGCTCTTCGGGCTTTCCCTCAAAGTCCTCTATGATTCTCTGGAAGAACTTGGGCACGAAGCGGTTGGGCTTGCGAACCTTGTAGCCCAAACCGGCAAGTATCTCCAAGAGGTTGTCCACCTTCTCCGGGTCTGGCGGCTCGTGAACCCTGTATATGCAAGGAAAGAGAAGGTTCTCAAGGTGCATGGCCACCGTTTCGTTGGCGGAGACCATGAAGTGCTCTATAAGTCTGTGAGCCACGTGCCTCTCGTAGGGCATTACGGCCGTTGGCTCCCCGTACTCGTCCACTATCACCTCGGCCTCGGGCAGGTCAAAGTCTATGCTCCCCCGCTCCCACCTCTTCCTGCTCAAAATCCTGTACAGCAGCTCCATATCCCTCAGGGGCTTTACCAGCTGTGGATACTTGTCTTCCAAAGATGGCTCCCCGACTATCAGGGAAAGGGCCTCTCTGTACGTGAGTCTCGCCTTACTTCTGATGACGCTCTCGTATATCTCGTACGAAAGGAGTTTTCCCTTTTTGTCAAAGAGCATCTCACAGGTGAAGGCGAGCTTATCCTCCTGAGGCCTGAGACTGCACAGGTAGGCGGACAGCTTCTCCGGAAGCATGTGCAAAGCTCTATCCGGCAGGTAAAAAGTGTATCCCCTCTTGTAGGCTTCCCTGTCCAAGGCCGTGCCCTCCCTGACATAGTAGGATACGTCGGCTATGTGGACGAAAAGCCTGAAATTGCCCTCGGGAGTAATCTCTACGGCTACGGCGTCGTCAAAGTCCCTGGCCTTTTCCGGGTCTATGGTGAAGCAAAGCTGCTCCCTCAGGTCTTTCCTGCGCTTGATTTCCCTTTGGGGCACCTCCTCGGGCAGGTCGTTCAGCTCCTCTATGACTTCGGACGGGTAATCGGTGGGGAGGTTGTACTTCCTTATCAGAAGCTCCATAGCCAGGAACTTCTCCTGAGGGTGGCCCAAAACCTCTTTAAGCTCCACCTTGCCCTTGGTCCTCTTTGAGGGGTAGCTGACCACCTTCGCCACCGCGATGGTTCCATCTTTTAGCTCATCGCAACCTTTGGCAGAGAATACCAGATGAGAGTTCTCGTCAAGGGGATAGAAGTAACACCTCTTTCTATTTCTCTCCACCTTGCCCACCAACTCCTTCTTTGCCCGTTTGAGTATCCTCTCAACCCTGACCTCCTTCTTACCCTTGAACTCTACGAGCCTCGCCTTAACCGTATCTCCGGCCATGAGCCTCTTCATCTCAAAGTGGGGTATGTAAACGTCCTTGCTCCTTCCCTCCACCTCAAGGAAACCAAAGCCGGCCGGATAGGGTATGACCTTCCCTACGAGAACCTCCTCCTGCCCGGCTACCCTGTATCTTCCCCTCTCAACGAGCAGTTTTCCCTCTCTCTTGAGCCTCTTCAGGAGCTTCTTCAGGGACTTCCTTCCCTTCTTGTCTACACCCAAGGCACTGGATATCTGGAGGAAGGTCTTGGGCCTTTTGGACTCTTTCAGAAGGGATAGAACTTCTGCCTCTTCCACCTTCTTGTCTTGCTCGTCCCCCATGCGGCTTAAAATTATAAGATATGGGGTTCCGTCCGATATAGAGTAGTGAGCCATGGATGTAGGAACGCTTGTAGGAATAGGCGGCGCTTTTTTAATGATAGCTATCTCCATAGTGATAGGGGGAAGTCCGACCGCCTTCATAAACATACCTTCCATATTCATAGTGGTAGGAGGGGGTATGGCCGCCGCCCTCGCCAACTTTCCTCTCAAATCCTTCATAGGCGGGGTATCCGCCATAAAGGAGGCCTTCCTCTGGAAGCCACCCGACTCCTTGGAGGTGGTCAACTTTCTGGGAGAGCTTGCCAGCAAGGTCAGGAAGGAGGGAATCCTCTCTCTGGAATCGGAGATAGATACCTACTACCAGCGGGACCCTCTGCTGGGGGACATGATTCGTATGCTGGTGGACGGGCTTGAGCTGGACGAGATACGCTCAAGCGTAGAGGGTGCGATAGCCCAGATAGACGATGAGCTTTCAACCAAGGTTAGCGTATGGGAAAAGCTGGCAGACCTGTTCCCCGCCTTCGGGATGATAGGAACACTCATAGGACTGATACAGATGCTCCAGAACCTAAACGACCCTTCGGCTCTGGGACCCGGCATGGCGGTAGCCCTGATAACCACCCTTTACGGAGCCATTCTCGCCAACGCCTTCGCCATACCCATAGCGGGTAAACTAAAGAAGATAAAGGATACGGAAATCCTCTACAAGAACATATACTTCCTCGCCATAGAGGGTATTCAAAAGGGTACTAACCCCAACATACTCAGGCAGTCCCTCTCCATCATGCTGGGTGTTGAGGTTCAAGAGGAGGCCTGATGAAAAAGAAGGAGGAGGAGTGCAAAAAGCCTCCCGCTTGGCTCACCAGCTTCGGAGACCTGATGTCTCTGCTACTCACCTTCTTCATACTCCTCTACTCCATGAGCATCATATCCCTTGAGAAGTTCTTTCAGGCACTGAGGGGATTGGTGGCCGCCTTTGGCGGGAGCAAGGTAGTTTACCAAGACAATGCTCCGGTAGGGACGAACGTTCCCCTGAACATGGAGAACATGTATCCCCGTCTAAAGAAGTTCAAGAAGCTCAAGAAAGAGATAAAGGAGCTGGAGAGGGAGCTAAACAGCAAGGGTATAAAGAGCGATTACGCGGTTATGGGCATGTGCATGAAATTGAGGGTAAATACCGACAAGCTCTTCCCCCCCGGAAGCGAGAAACCTTACCCCCAGGCGGTTCCGGTGCTTTACCAGATATGCTCCCGACTAAAACCCTTCTCACTCCCTCTAATCATAGAGGGCCACACAGATTCGCGGCCTATAAACACGGAAAGGTTCCCTACCAACTGGGAACTGTCAGCTGCCAGGGCCGTAAGCGTCCTCAGGCTCTTTGAGGAGTGCGGCTATCCGCAGGAACTTCTCGCCGCAGCCGGATACGGTCAATACAGACCTATAGCCGCCGAGGACTCGCCCATGGGCAGAGAGATGAACAGAAGGATAGAGTTCTGCATAAAGCTGAATCCGTGAGGTGAGCCATGGCCTTCAAGAAAAAGGAAGAGTGTCCCAAAGTCCCGGCGTGGCTTACCAGTTTCTCCGACCTGATGTCCCTTCTTCTTACCTTCTTCATACTCCTTTACTCCATGAGTTCTTTAGACGTGGCACAGTTAGAGCAGTATCTCTCCTACTTCCAGGGTGAGAAGGCCAAGTTCACCAAGAAAACCTCCATACTTGAACCCATAAAGCCCTTCCCCAAAGAGGTGGCCGTAAAGGTAAAGAAGAGGATAAAGCAGGTTCTACCGCCCTGGTCTTACCAGATAGTCGTCACGGCTGAGTTCGTGAAA